>CAZCPK010000464.1:0-3132 GCA_964500755.1 uncultured Anaerolineales bacterium | reverse complement strand
CCGGCCGAACCGCTCGCCTACCCGGGCGCGGTTCAGGCGATCTTGAACGCAGAGCTCGTCGTCGTAGGGCCTGGCAGTCTCTATACCAGCATTATGCCAAACCTGTTGGTGCCGGAGATCACCCGCGCCATTCGCGCCAGTCAGGCGCCCAAAGTTTACGTCTGTAACGTGGCGACCCAACCGGGAGAGACCGACCGGTACTCGACGGAACGCCATCTGGAGGCGATTGAAACACACGTGGGCCCGAACCTGTTCAACGTGATGGTCACAAATAACAGGCTGGGACGTGCGGAGTTACCTTCCGGCGCCAGCTGGGTCACATTGGATTCTCGAGATCGACCGGGACTGCAGGTGGCAGAAGCAGACCTGACGTCTGTCACGCAGCCCTGGCAACACGACAGCCAGAAGTTAGCGCAGCTGGTCATATCGTTGATCACCTAGAGCTCTGCATCTCCCGCGATACCTTTGTGCGTAGCCGTCGCGCAAGCGCGCGACGTTCGCAGTACCGTTTAACAAGAAGTTCACCTATATACCACTTTTTAAGGAGGTAAGCATGGCTAAGGTAGCAATCAATGGTCTAGGTCGTATCGGGCGCGCCGCGCTCAAGATTATCATGGAGACGCCGGAGCTCGAGCTGGTGGCGATCAACGACATCGCCCCCCGTGACAACCTGGTCTATCTGTTAAAGTACGATACCGCGTACGGTCGTTACGATAAGGACGTGGAGCTCGACGGTGACGTACTCGTCATCGATGGTCAACGGATCCAATTCGTGCAAGAACGTGATCCCGCAAATCTGCCCTGGGAAGAGCTGGGTGTCGACATCGCCTTCGAGTGCACGGGCTTCTTCCGCACCGCAGAAGGTATGGAGAAGCATCTGGAAGCGGGCGCAAAGTACGTGATCCTCTCCGCTCCCGCCAAAGGCGAGGGCGTCGTCACCGTGGTACACGGGGTCAATGTGCCCGAGGGTGACGTCAAGATGCACTCCTGCGCCAGCTGCACCACCAACTCCATCACGCCCGTGGTGGAGATCATCGGCCGGCGCCTGGGCATCCAGAAGGCGTTGCTGACGACAATTCACGCCTATACGTCCACGCAGGCCATCGTCGACGGGCCCAGCAAGAAGATCCGCCGGGGCCGCGCCGCCGCCGCCAACTTCGTCCCCACCACCACCGGCGCCGCCATCGCCACCACCCGCGTGCTGCCCCAGTATGTGGGCAAGTTCGACGGCGTAGCCGTGCGCGCCCCCATTCCTGTCGGTTCCATCAGCGACATGGTTTTCCTGACCGAGAAGGACACCACCGTCGAGGAAGTCAACGCGATCCTCAAGGAAGAGGCCGAGAGCGACCAATACGAGGGCATCTTCGGCGTCACCGATGAACCGCTGGTCTCCTCCGACATCGTGGGGCTCTCCTACGCCTCGCTGGCCGACCTGGGCATGACCCGCGTCGTGGACGGCAACCTGATCAAGCTCATGGCCTGGTACGACAACGAGTGGGGCTTCACCAGCCAGATGGTCCGCGAGGGCGTGCGCGTCGCCGAGGAAAACGATTTCTAGGGCATCTTCAGAAAGATGACCACCTTGAGGGACATCGAGCAGCTCGATGTCCCTCGCTTTTCGTAAGCTAGACGGTTGCTACGGTGAAAAGGGCTTTCACCAAAGCCATACGTCCGTACACAGAGCAACACAGCGTCCATAAAGGAGGATGCATGGATAAGAAAACCGTTCGTGACGTTGAGCTGGAAGGCAAGCGCGTGCTGATGCGCGCCGACTTCAACGTTCCGCTGCAAGAGGGAAAAATCACCGACGACACTCGGATCCGCGCCGCCCTGCCGACCATCGAGTATATTCTGGAGCACGGCGCTTCCCTGGTGCTGATGTCGCACCTGGGCCGCCCCAAGGGCGAGGTTAAGCCCGAGTTGAGCCTGGCGCCCGTCGCGGAGCGGTTGAGCGAGCTGCTCGACCAACCCGTCGAGATGGCGCCCGCCAGCGTCGGCGACGAGGTCGAGGCGCTGGCGGAGGAGCTGGAGCCGGGCGACGTGCTGCTGCTGGAAAACACCCGCTTCCACGCGGGGGAGAAGGCCAACGATCCCGACTACGCCGAGCGACTGGCAGCGCTGGGCGAGCTCTTCGTCAATGACGCCTTCGGCACAGCGCACCGCGCCCACGCCAGCACCGTCGGCGTGACCGAGTACCTCCCCGCCGTGGCCGGTTTCCTGATCGAGAAAGAGATCGAGTTCCTGGGCCGCGCCACCGGCGAGCCCACCCACCCGTACATGGTGCTACTGGGCGGCGCCAAGATCTCCGGGAAGATCGGCGTCATCGAGAATCTGCAAGAGATCGCCGATAGGATCCTCATCGGCGGCGGTATGGCCAATACCTTCTTCGTCGCCATGGGCTACGAGGTCGGCGACTCGCTGGTAGAAGAAGACGCCATCGGCACAGCGACGCACTTGCTGCGGGACGCCGGTGACAAGCTGGTGCTGCCCGAGGACGTGGTCGTCGCCAAGGCCTTCGCCAACGACGCGGAGCACAAGGTCGTGGCCGCCAACGAGGTCGAGGAAGGCTGGCGTATCCTGGATATCGGCCCCAAGTCCATCGAGTCCTTCAAATTGATCCTGCAGTCGGCCCAGACCGTGGCCTGGAACGGCCCGATGGGCGTCTTTGAGCTGCCCAACTTCGCCAAAGGCACCTTCGCCATCGCCGAGACGCTGGCCGAGCTGGACGCCGTCACCATCATCGGCGGCGGTGATTCCGCGTCGGCGGTGAAAGAGGCCGACGTCAAGGAGGAGATGACACACGTCTCCACCGGCGGCGGCGCAAGTCTGACCTTCCTGGAAGGCAGTCCGCTGCCCGGCCTGGAAGCGCTGGAAGATAAAGATAAGTAGTCGGGTAGTCACGTGGTCACGTGGTCTGGTGGTCTGATGGTCACGTAGTCTGATGATCTATAGTCGTCCAACTCAAATGGTCAAACCAGCGACCGACCGACCAACCGACCAACCGACCAACCGACCAACCGACCATCCGACTAATCGACCAACCGACCAAACAAGGAGATACGATGCGAAAACCCTTCAATGCACGCAACTGGAAGATGCATAAGACCGTCGAGGAAGCCAAAGACCTGGCCG
>CAZCPK010000463.1:0-3151 GCA_964500755.1 uncultured Anaerolineales bacterium | reverse complement strand
ATCGAGCGCACCCCACGTTGAGCAAACACAGCGCTGCCTTTGGCCCCACCCCCTCTTTCCCCCTCCCCCACGCGATAATCCCTGCGGTGGGTGTCCCGGCGCTTGGCGGGGGAAGGGGCCGGGGGATGGGGCACGGCAAATCCACGGCGTACGGCTGAGCCCGGCACGTTGCTATCCAAGGTGTCAACCTATTTCTGAAGCATTTCCCGATTTGCTTCGAAATCCCGCATTTCACCCAGAAACCAATAAGAGCCTTCTTTTTTTCTCTGCGATACACCGGCGTTTTTCACCAGAGCCAAACAAAAAACGCGGACCAAGTCCGCGCCAGTGAAGCCAGAACGACAACGATGACGGTTCAGTCTAGCGCTGCTTCACGGATTTCTTCCTCCACGCGGGGTAGCGTAAACCAGAAGGAACTCCCGACGCCTTTTTCGCTTTCGACACCCACCTCACCACCGAGCTTGGTCACGATGCGCCGAACAATCGAAAGACCCAGGCCGTGTCCCTCGGTCCGGACCTGCCCCAGGCGCTCGAAAGGAATGAAGAGCTGAGCACACTCTTCCGCCGTGAGACCCGGGCCATTATCCCGGACCCAGAAACACGCATACCCGTTTCCTTGCAGGGTACTCCCCACCTCAACATAAGGTGACTGTCCCCCATATTTGACGGCGTTGCTGAGATAGTTTACCCAGACCTCCTCCACCCAAGGGCCATACCCATAAACCAACGGCCAAGTGTCAGGCACTTGAAACTCTACCTCTCGGGAGCGGAAGAGCTGCATCAAACGGCTCCGGGCCGCTTTTACAATCTCTTTCATTGAAATGGGGAGAGGTTCAACCTCTTGCGTGCGGACCCCGGCCAACAACATCAACTCCTCGGTGATATTGATCATGCGATAACCGGCATCCGCGATGGCTGTCAGCGATTCCTCAATGATCTCCTTCGGCAAGGTCTCGTAGGTATCCGACAACAACTCCGCGTATCCCAGAATCACGTTGATCGGGGAGCGCAGGTCGTGGGCCACGGTGTGGGCGAAGGAGTCGAGATCGCGATTCCGCACCTCCACCTCCCGGAGGCGACGTGACAGCTCGCGATTGGCCTGTTGCAACTGAGATTGTAGGTCGCGCAGTGCCAACTGGGTCCGCACCCGCGCCAGCACCTCATCCGGGCGAAAGGGCTTCGTGACGTAATCCACCCCACCGACGGTAAAGGCCTTAACCTTGTCCTCCACGTCGTCCAATGCGCTGATGAAAATAATCGGGATCTCCTGCAACTGAGGATCAGTTTTGAGATGAGAGCAGAGCGCATAGCCGTTCATCTCCGGCATCATGACGTCGAGCAGAACGAGATCTGGGGGATGTTCTGTAATGGTACGCAAGGCGGCTTCTCCACTGCCGGCCGTTTGCACGCTAAATCTGTTTTCGGATTCAAGAATGCTCTGCAGTAGCCGTACGTTGGTCACGTTATCATCGACGACCAGAATCTTTCTCTCCATCGACACGCCTCCGGGTAGCGAATGACTATCTTGGCTCTTTGGGATTTCGCCGGATGCAAAGGCAGCGTTTGCCACGCGCTTCCTGTCACAATGCAGAAAAGGTCTGGTGAGCTCCACTAGCGTAGCCTACGGCACTAGTTTTAGGGACACGGTTTTTAGAAGCACTCACCCCACTATCCGGCATAGCCCCAGAGACCCACAATCTTTTACGATCATTCTAACACAATTCTTACCCAATATCAAGGCAGTGACCTGGGATGATCACCCATACGTCCATAACTTTTTGGCTCTTATGGGGAATTAGGTGAAGCCGTTAACCCATCTTGCGTGAAGAAGTTCGCCAGGACGGCTTGAATCAATCTAAACTGAAATACCTCATAAAAATCGGATTTCTCCAAAACTTGCCACTACATGTGGGAAAATTCGCCGGCCAAACTCACTAGATATAGGGCATGACCGACTAGAAATCCGATTTTTCCCACCTTTTTTTCAGCATTAGAGAAAAGTGCTGTTCTTCTGTACTCAGCGATCTCCGAGGACTTTGCGGCAAGACGCAGGGGGGCTCAACAAGACTCTCTGTCGCGTCGATGGTACTCCGTACGACAGAGAGTCTGGCACTAATAGGTAAGAAAGGAGGACCTTTCAGCAGCAGCGGCGACGCGGTCGATCAGGCAGGTGTTGCGCCGGGCGATCTTGTCGTTGTGGACGGCAATGGCGATGGCGCGGCGGCTCCCGACCAGGACAACCAGCTCGCGGGCGCGGGTGACCGCCGTGTAGAGCAGGTTGCGTTGCAGCATGACGTAGTGCTGCATAAGCAGCGGCACGACGACGGCGGGAAACTCGGAGCCCTGGGATTTGTGGATGCTGACGGCGTAGGCGTGCACCACCTCGTCCAGCTGGGAGAACTCGTAGGTGACGGGGAGGCCGTCGAAGTCGATGGTGAGCAGCTGCTGCTCGACGTCGACGGCGACGACGCTGCCCAGGTCCCCGTTGAAGACCTGGCGGTCGTAGTTGTTGCGAATCTGCATCACCCGGTCGCCCACGCGGAAGACGCGGGAGCCGTGCGGCGTCTCCGGCTTGCCCGAGGCCGGCGGGTTGAGGCGCGCCTGCAGGCGCTCGTTGAGCGTGCCCACGCCGACGACGCCGCGGTGCATGGGGCTGAGCACCTGGATCTCCTCGCGGGGATCGTAACCGAACTTGCGCGGAATACGCCGGGCCACCACGTCGATGAGCAGCGGCGCCGCCTTCTCCGCGTCGGGCTCGCGGAAGAGGAAGAAGTCCGCCGCGTCGCGCGGAAAGCGCGGCAACCTCCCTTCGTTGATCCGGTGGGCGTTGACGACGATGTAGCTGTCGGGGGCCTGCCGGAAGATGGTCTCCAGGCGCGTGACGGGGAAGACGTCGCTGTCGATGAGGTCACGCAGCACGTTACCTGGTCCGACGGAGGGCAGCTGATCGACGTCGCCGACCAGCAGCAGGTGCGTGCCATCCGGCACGGCCTTGACCAGGTGGTTGAGCAGCAAGATATCGATCATCGACGCCTCGTCGATGATAAGTAGATCCGCATCCAATGGGTTATCCCGGTCCCGGAGGAAGGCGTTGCCCTGTGCCGGCGAGAACTCCAGCAGCCGGTGGATGGTCTTGGCGGGTACCCCCGTG
>CAZCPK010000462.1:0-3196 GCA_964500755.1 uncultured Anaerolineales bacterium | reverse complement strand
CTGCTCATTTATTTTGGCCATCGGCCGTTCAAATACTGTGGCCCTTAACAACATATCGCACCCCTTTTCTCGATTGTTTTCTCTGTGCCCTCTGTGTGCTCTGCGGTGAGATATTTAGTTATTTTGTGTGAAGTCTGGTTTAGGTTGCCCGAAGTCGCCAGATCTGGCTTTGTCTTGTTCGTAAAAGGCCCTGCTTTTTAGGGCAATCACGAAAGCGTTACTTTACGTAGAGGTATCCTGGGAGGATTGTATGCAGACGCTGATTGAACATGTGACGGTGGTGACGCTTGACGAGGAAGAGACGGTACGGGAGGATGTCTCTATAGCGTTGGATGATCGATCCATCGTCGCTATAGGCGAGCCCCCGGCCGAATTTGAACCGGATACTCGGATCAACGGTCGCGGCAAGCTGGCCCTTCCGGCCTTTTTTAACGCGCATACCCACGCCGCCATGACCCTGGAGCGCGGTTGGGCCGAGGATCTACCTTTTGATCGCTGGCTGAACGAGAAGATCTGGGTAGCGGAGTCAGCGCTTGAAGAAGAGGACGTCTATTGGGGCGCAGCGTTAGCCGCCGCCGAGATGATCCGCAGCGGCACGGTCGGCTTTGCCGACCACTATTTCTGGATGAACCAAGTTGCCCGCGTTGTCGAGGAGAGCGGCATGAAGGCGCTGTTGGCCTGGTGTCACTTCGGTGGGGAACCAGGAGGTGAGGTCGGCGAAGTCACGTTTGCGGACACCATCGCCTTCGTGGAGCAGTGGCAAGGTGCGGCCGAGGGACGCATTCACGCCACCATGGGACCGCATTCACCCTACATGGTCCCGCCCGATGTGTTGATGCGTTTCGTTGACGAGGCCCGGCGTCTAGGCGTAGGCGCCCATTTCCATCTCAGTGAGTCCAAGGCGCAGCTCCACAATTCTCTCCGCGACTATGCTAAGACGCCGACGGCGCTGGTTGCGGAGCTGGGCCTCTTCGACCTACCCGGCCCGACGCTGGTCGCGCACTGCAACGCAGTGACCGACGGTGACCTCGAGCTGCTGGCGGCCTCCGGCGTTTTCGTGGCGCACGCTCCCAAGACCTATCAGAAGTTGGCCATGGTGATGCCGCCGCTGGCACAGATGCACTCGCAGGGCGTCGCCGTCGCGCTGGGCACCGACGGTCCGGCCTCCAACAGCGACCTCAACTTGCTGGAGGTGCTGCGTATCACGGGATTATATCAGAAGGAAACTCTGGGGGATCCGGAGGCTTTCCCGCGCAGCTCGCTTCTCAAAATGGCGACGCAGGTAGGCGCTGCCGCCCTGGGCTTCGAGAAGAGCGGCGTATTGGCAGTGGATCGACCGGCCGACCTCGTGTTGCTGGACATGACGGCGCCGCATTGGATTCCGCGCCACGACCCAGTGGCGGGCGTCGTCTACACCGCGCATCCGGGAGACGTCTCCCACGTCTGGTCCGACGGGCGGTTGCTCTACCGCGAGGGGGAGTTCCTCACGCTGGACGTCGAACGAATCAGCTACGAGGCGGAGCAGCGCGCGTTCCGCATGGTCGGCACGCCGATGGGGTCCCTGAGAACCTATCGAGGATAGGACGTCGCCGTCACACTAGCGGGGAATACGTCCCAGGACGGCGATCTCCAGCGCTTCCAGCTCGTCGGACGCCCGGACCACCGGATCGAGGTAGTGCGCCAGGGCCATCAGGCCAATGCCCCCGACGCCGGCCAACAGCAGTTTCAGGCCGGGTCCCAGCAGGCGGGCGCGCAACGAGGGCGCCAAGGGAACCGGGTTGGGAGGATCCAGGAGACGCGCGGCCTGCGACAGATCCCGCATCTGTGGGTAGTAAGTCGCGCCGTTTTCGACGATCTCTGCGGCAACGGCATTGGCGACGGCGGTGACGCGATCGACGTTGGGCCACGTCAAATAGACGATTAGGATTGACTGGCTGTTGTCGGTGGCGAGCGCGTTCTGGAGCGCCGGCGCCGCGACGTCGAGTCCCTCTTCCGCGAGACGTCCGGCGACCGCCTCTGCGAAGGCGCGCGTCTCCGCGACGTCTGCGAGGCCGTTGGCGATGTACTCCGACGTCAGCCAGGCGTAATACCGATCGTAATCCTCGGAGTGTCCCGCCGCGCTCGTGCCGGCGGCGAACCGCATGACGACCTGGTAACTGGTGCCCGGCGCCCGGTAGGTCGCAGCGACGTAGACACCGACGACGAGCACCGGAATCAGGGCCAACCACCACCAGCGACGGACGATTTTCAGTAGCTCATTTATATCCATGGTCCCCCCATTTTCTCTGTAGTTGGATTCTTCCTGATTACTTCGTACCGTCTGCAGCTTGTCATTCCTCTACAATCGGGGTATCCTCATTGTTTCCAGACGCGGAGGTTACGCTTCGAGGTCGAGGCCGACCACGGCGTCGATGGCGCGGAGCCAGGAGTCGCGCTCGTCCCCCTTGGGCTCGTCGCGGAAGCGGTAGTCGTTCTTGCGGATGAACTCCTGGAGCTCGGCGCGCAACGATTGCCAGACGCGACGCTGTATCTCGAGGACGCGCTGTTGGGCGCGCTCAGGCCCGCGTCGCCGCAGAACGAAGCGGAGATGGGGTAAGCAGAGCCCGCCAGCTGCCTCCAACGCGGCCTGGATTTCGGCGTCCTGAACGTCGTGGAGCAGGACGCGGGTATAGCGGGCGACGGTGTCGGCACCCACCTTGCAGGCCGGACAGGGCGCGCCGGCTTCGAGGGCCTCGGCGACGTCCTCCGTGCCCAACCTGGTCAGGCCAAAGAGTCCGCTCGTCGATGACGCCCGGCTGTCTTCCAACAGATCCTTGATGGCGATTTCGTAGACGATGGCGATGCCCAGCGCGCTGCCCCGCACCTCGCGCCAGGCGCGGGCGTGCGGCTCGCAGAGACCGCGTGAGGCCTTGAGGTTGTTGCGGGTCTCCTGGTCGAGGATCCGTTCATACGTCAGAGAGTCGAGAAATCTATTTTCGGCTCGGTGCTGTAGGCGACAGAGTGGGCAACCGCCCGCCTCCAGCGCTTCCTGGAATTCTTTCTGCATTGTCTTTGAGACTTTCTTGACCATGCACTGGATTATAAAGGATCTGACCAAAAAGCCAACCACACGTATTATCGGGCAGACGAAGCAGTTCTAAGACTTTCTAAGGTTGCTCAGCGCCTCCGGGCAACGCTTACCCCGGTCATCAACCCG
>CAZCPK010000461.1:0-3202 GCA_964500755.1 uncultured Anaerolineales bacterium | reverse complement strand
CGATGGCCTCCGCTCCCTCTCTACCCCGCGCATCGGGCACGGGATGGCCGGCCTCAAAGAGGCGGACGTGCTTAGGCAAGGTATGGCCCGGGGCGTGTTCATATTTGGTGACAACGACCCCTTCTGTCACACGCTCACCCAGCTCCGCCAGGCTCGATTCGGCCATCGGGACGGCGGCCTTGCCACCGGCGATCAGGAGTAGCCGGCCGCCCTTGTCTGGACACAGGCTCCCAGCGATCTCCTTTCGCTGCAGATACCGGCGCACCGCTTTACCCGGGTCGACAGCCTCAAGCGCGGTCTCTTGAATATGCTGCAAGTCGGTCGCCAGCGTCATCGGTCGATCCTTTTCGCTCTGGTGAACTTCATTTCCGTAGCACGGTCAACGCGTGAGAGGCGGCCTGTTCCGGTGTGGCCTCCGCGTTTTCCAACAGCATCTCCAGCCCCGCTTGCAGGGCTCGACGTGCGAGACGCTCATCCTCTGGAGCCGGGGGGAGCTGTGCTGCCTCCGAGAGCGCTACGACGAACGCCAGATCTTCCGGCAGCAGGGGCCACAGCGCCAACGCCTCCTGATTGGTAGGCAGCATACCCACCTGCTGAGAGAGCGCGGCGACGCGCTCCGGCGCCGCCAGCCATTCGATCAAGGCGAGCGCGGCCTCCTTTCGCGCAGGCTCCTGGGTCACCAACGTCAGCGACCAGAGTTGCCCCAGTGTAAACGGAGCACCGTCGGGAGAGGGAAACCACCCCGGGGTGCCGGTCTGAGCAGGACTCGTCCAATATAGACCGGCCGGTACGACGGCTAACGTTCCTTGCCCCTGTTGATACGCTTCCCAGCTGGCGGCGGCATTGGTAAGCGCCCCCACGTGCTCGGGTCGGAGCTGATTGGCATCCAACAGATTCTTGAAGAACTGAAAGACCTGTTCCACATAAGCGCGCTCCAACAGTGGTTCATCCTCTTCATGGTGGAGAGTGGCCCCCGTGCCCAAGTAAGCAATCAACAGCGCATCAGAGGCCATATCCTCCTCCGGCGCGGCCGGGAAAAGAAGCGAATATCCGCCGCTTAACACCGCAGTCCACGAAAGCGGGGGCGTGACCGCCAGGCGTGGATTGTAAACCGTCTGCTGATAATCCATAAAGAAGGGAACACCATACGTCGCAGTAAGGATTTCCGTCGCCTCTCCGGCGATGGGGAAGGTGCCCGTCGGACGCACAGTTGTGGACGGAAGGGGATGGACGTACTCGTTGCCGGCGGCCTGACGGAGGTCGCTCGTTCTGAGCAGCATAAGGTCAGGGAGTACCGATGGGGCAGCTTGAGAGCCAGTGTGGAGAAGATCATAAAGACCGCCCGGCCCTTCGGCCTTCTTGACCAGAACCTGAACCTGGATGTCGCGATGCGCCTGGGAGAAGGCTTCAATCGCTTCTAAGAGAAGCACGGCGTTCCCTTCCTCCTCATAAGGATTGAGGAAATCCGGTACCCACAACGTTAACGTGGTCAACCCGGAGAACGAGACCGGAGTCGAGACCGCCCTCCCAATCTCTGTCGCCGTCGGGGTAACTTCCTGCTGGCGCGGCGGCGTGGCGGTAGGCAACGGTGACGTCGCGGGCGTGGCGGGACTGTCCACGAGTTGACACCCTCCTAAAGTCACGATCAGGATAAGCCCTAACAGGGCCGCTATCTTTTCTTGCATGCTCTCTCCCTTGCTGACGATAACAGAGCACTAGAGTCCGGTACAGTACTTGTCCGAAAGTCTGCTCTCTGCTATACGCGCGATATTTCTGTATATTGTGCCAAATATAGAACTTAAACAATAATAAATTGACAAACCGAGCCCCTCATTCGTTCGGCGTCATCTCCGCCTGGATCAGCTTATAGATAGGGCGGGGTCGCAGGTCCGGCGTGACAAAGGAAAAATAGTCTTGATAGTTACGTTGCAGGACCGGCGTCCGGAAAACCCAGGACACCACGACCGGACACCAGGGCCACTCCTCTTGCGCCCACTCGTAGGCCTGCAAGGTGTAGGCAACCCGTTGAGACGGACGCACGGCCCACGACCAACGGGGATGGTCGTTCCAGCCTGACTCGGTGATGTAGATGGGTTTGTGCGCCTCCCCATGACGGATCATGATTTCCCGCAACAGCTCGACCCGTCGAAAATTCAGCAGGTCCGCTTCCGGCGCCATATCCGCGGGAAAGACGAGACCATAGGCGTGGGCAGCCAGAGCGTCAAAGTAAGGACCGGCGCCCGCTGCGTACATCCGTTCCAGATAGAGTAAATCGTTCAATCCCGCGTGACCGTCCTCCGGCTCCAGGGTGGGGGCCAACGCTCCTCCCAGGACGATGACCTCGGAGTTGGCAGCGTGCGCCGCCGGATAAACAGTCTTAAGCAAGTCCGCATAGCCCTCCGGATCCACATCACGATAGCCCCACTCAAATTTCAGATTCGGCTCGTTCCAGATAATCAGGTGATCGACACGCCCAGCGTAGCGCCGGGCAAAGGCACCTACAAAAGCGGCGAAGTCTGCGTAACGCTCGCGCGACAAGTACGTATCGGTGGCCTTTTGCTCTTCAGGATCTGGACGCGCCCATTCGGGAACCATACCGAGACGCGCGATAATCGTAAGTCCCTGGTGTCGAGCGTGCTCGACAATCATATCCGCATGTTCCCAGTCGTAGATGTCTTCGGTCGATTCGATATAAGCCCACGGGAAATACTCAACGATCCAGGTCGCTCCCATCTCACGCGCGAGGCTGAGCGTGCGCTGAACCTTCCATTCCTCAACTTCGTCCGAGAGTCGCGTATGAACCCCCACTTTGGGATTACGGGTCGCCACGCTGCGAGGTGGGCCCATGATGACCAAAACCTCTGGCGCCCTTACCCCCAGGACGACGGTAAGCATGACCACGAGAGAGCTGAGCAGATACTTCGATACGCTGCGGTTCTTTCTCAATATACTCAACAAAATAACAACCTCACCCGCGCCTAGCGGATAATGATAGTGCTCAATTTAACGTATCTACCCCTGCATTATACCTGGGCTGCTTGGAAATCCAATGAAAGCGGCTCGGGCAAACGAAGCGGTTCTAGGGCTTGCTAAGGTTGCTCAGCGCCTCCTGGTAACGCGTACCCAGGTCATCAACCCGGCTGCGTCTGCCTTGTGCACGGCTAAGCACGTTCTGCGACATTGGCGAGGGTCTTCGCTGACC
>CAZCPK010000460.1:0-3202 GCA_964500755.1 uncultured Anaerolineales bacterium | reverse complement strand
TCACAGGGAGTCTCTGAGGGGTCTTGGAAAGCCGCAGAACCGCTTCGTTTGCCCGTTTGCTCAACGTGGGATGCCCTTGATTATGCACAGTCTAGAGTGCATATTCCATAATGTTCTCACCCAGCAAGAAAAGTGTACACCTAACGAACCGGGAAAATGGATCAGCCCACTCAAACGGATGTAGGGCTTCACCTAATTCCCGACAAGAGCCCCTCAGAACACTAAATGGATACAGCAAACCTAACGCGAGCGAGAAACTACTCTCAACGTTCGCAGCGACAAGTCACAGCCCTCACGCTGGCCGCTCCTCATGAGCAGTAGCCCCATTTTCCTATAACCTTATTCTATCTTATAACCTATAATAGAGCAGAAATGCGTCGTAATATAGTTAGAATAAGGTTATACAAGGAGAGGTGCCGCCATGCGATTGCGCAAATTATTGTTGCTTGGGCTATTGACGTTGAGTACACTGGGTTGGATCGGTGGGCATGTGGCCCCCATCGCCAGCGCCGACGAAGGTCCCACGATCAGAAATCTCACCACCAACGCCGCGGACTATCCCAACGGAGAGCTCCCCAGATACGCCAAATTTGAGTTGACTTTCGATATCGACGACACGACGGCGACCAATCCTTACTACCCCTACGACGCCAGCCCTCCCCCCGGCATCGAGCCCGGGACCGGCGTCACCGTAGAGGCGTTCTTTCGCGCGCCGGGCGAGACGACGTGGCGGTCGCTGCCGTGCTTCTACTACCAGCCGATGAGGGAAATCGACGAGACGCTGTTACCCACGGGCGCCGCCGACTGGCGCTGCCGTCTCGCGCCGGACGAGGTCGGCCTGTGGCACTACAAGGTGCGCGCCACCGATGCGAGCGGCACCACGGAGAGCGCCATACAGCAGTTCGACTGCATCGCCTCCGACAGCAAGGGCTTCGTGCAGGTCAGTCAACGCGATTCGCGCTTCTTCGCCTTCGCCGACGGCACCCCCTTTGCGACACCATTGATCAACATCGAGCAGGGCAACCCCTTCAATTCCCTCAGCGCCATTCGCCAGAACGTGCAGCAGCTTGGGGAAAACGGCGTGCGGTTCGTGCGCTGGCTTCCCACCGGCGAGGGCGCCAACTACTTCGTCGCTCCGTTTGCCGATAGCATCCGCGTCAACTGGAACTTCGGCGGCAGCGGCGTTCTGTACGACGACGTCGATCACGCCGCCGGCAAGGACTTCAGCTTCCGCCCTTACTATTACGCCATCCAGCGCGTCCCCGTGCAGACCGGAGAACGTTATCGCTTACACGTCCACGCTAACGTTCAGGGTGAGCAAGTGCTCCGCGCCGAGATCGGCAACCTGGCCCACATCGATATCTGCTCCACCGCCAGCACCTATCACGAGGCACAGGGCGAACAGTGTGATTACAAGCAGGACGGCTGGCGCGCGTACGTCGTCGAGGTCGATAACAGCGGAGCCAGCTCGGCGTTGGTGGGACTGCGCGCGCTCTACCTCTCCACAGACGCCCCCTCACCCTACAACGTAAAGCAGGACGGCAGCATCCGCACGCACTCGCTGAGCTTCCAACGCCAGGAAGCCGGCGGTTGGAGCGGCAATCATCTGACCCGTTCGGACCCCAACACGCACACCTACGTGGATCAGCGCTCCGCCGCCCGCCTCGACGAAATCCTCCGCCTTTCTGAACAGTATGGTGTCTATCACAAACTGCCGCTCTTCCACAAGAACGACCTGGTACTGGGGCGACTATACTCAGACGGGACCGTGGGCGCGCGCGACATCGACAATTTCTACACCTCGCCCCCCGTGCGCTGGCTGCAGCGCGCGTACGCGCGATACTTCGTGGCGCGCTGGTCATACTCGACGGCGTTGCACTCCCTGGAACTGGCTAACGAAAATCACCTCTGGGAGGAGAGCTACGACGCCGCCTTCGACATCGCCGCCCACGTGCGAGAGCTCTCCCCACGCCACATCCTGCAATCCAATTCCTTCTGGGGCTGGTGGGCCGAATCCTTCTGGACAGACCCGGAGCGTGGCGACCTGATGGATTACTCCGACAAGCACTGGTACGCTAATCAAAGCGGTTCGGGCTGCGATAGCGACGGGGACGACTGCGAACTAATCAGCAACACCTGGGACGACGCCGCCGGTTACGTGCGCGAGTGCTGGCAGCGTTTCCGTGAATACCGCGCGGACTTCGGCTACAATAAGCCCATCGTCCGGGGTGAGGGCGGCATCGCCGAGAGCTCGACGGAACCGCAACATCCCGCCATCGCCAGCGAGTCCGAGGGGACCTATTACCACAAGAAGCTCTGGGCCCACGTCGGCGTCCTGGGCTACAGCTGTGACGGCGAATGGTATCCACGCCTCTTCACACCGGCGCAAACGGGGCAGTTTCCTAATGCCCAAAACACCACGTTCGATACCTACGCGGCTTACGACCGCTTCCTGCGGGGAGAGCCGCTGAACAACGGGCGGTACGAGGAGATCGGCACCGATCTGTTGGGCGCCGCCGGCATCGCCCTGAACAACGTCGAAGGTGATGTGCGCGCCTGGGGTGTGCGCGACAGCGTCGCCGGACGGGCGCTGCTCTGGATCGATAACGCGGCACACACCTGGACCAACGTCGTGAACGGCGCTCCGATCCCGTCGGTCAACGCGACGCTCCGCCTGCCCGGTTTCACCGCCGGCAACGCATACGCGGTCGAGTGGTGGGACACATCCACCGGGCAGCCCACGTCGACGCAGCAGGTCACCGCCGACAGCAACGGCCGGCTCACCCTGCGCGTCGACGCACTGAGCACCGACGTCGCGGTCAAGATTAAGGCCGACCAGGCGATCAACCTCCCCCATCACGTCTACCTGCCGCTGACCCTCAACACGCCCTAGTCCTCAGCCGAGTTTGGCTGCGATGATCGGAGCTACTCGTTCAAAGGGGAGCGGGGACGGCGGGTACTCTCCAAAGGCTCCCCGCCCGCGTCCTCGCGGGCAAGGGATAATGGGTCTTGGCTCTTATGGTTTTAGGTGAACTATCCTGGACAGCTTGCAAGTGCTCACGGATTTGCACGGATATACACGAGCAAAAACGCTAGACTCTGGGGATCTTTTCCGTAGCTCCTTGGGGGCTGGTTCAGATTCGGATAGCAATACACCGGGCGCAGCTGTACGCCATTGATTTGCAGCACCCCCCAACCACCG
>CAZCPK010000459.1:0-3209 GCA_964500755.1 uncultured Anaerolineales bacterium | reverse complement strand
ATAATAGAACTTAAAATCTCTGTGCCCTCCGCGTGCTCTGTGGTTAGATTGACCTGTTTTCAGTAGAGTCATCCTTGACTTCTGACTTTAGACAGTTTTTTGCAAGGAGGTTGACATGAGCGTGCAAGTCATTCCTGAGAAGTACCTCGATCTGTTTGAAAAAAAGGCGTTCTGTTTTCTGGCGACGCTGATGCCTGACGGCAGCCCGCAGGTCACCCCGGTCTGGTGTGATTTCGACGGCACCCACGTGATCATCAACAGCGCCAAAGGACGGGTCAAGGATCAGAATATGCGGCGCGATCCCCGGGTGGCGGTCGCCGTTCACGATCCCGACGACCCCTATCGCTACGTCCAGATCCAGGGGCGCGTGGTGGAGATTACCGAAGAGGGTGCTGACGAGGTCATCGATCGGCTGGCGCAGAAGTACCTGGACGTCGACGAGTATCCCCATCGGCAGCCGGGCGAGGTGCGCGTCACCTACAAGATCGCGCCCGAATCTGTGCAGGGCATGGGATAGTCGTTAATGGTCGACGGCGGGGAGCGTGAAACCGAAGGTGCTCCCCGCCCCAAGTTCACTGTCGACGTTGACCTCACCGTGGAGGCGGCTGACGATACGTTGCACGATGGAGAGTCCCAGGCCGTGCCCCTCTGCCTTGACCTGGCCGAGACGCGTGAAAGGCGTGAATAATCGTGTCTGCGCCGCTTCCGTCAGCCCCTCGCCGTTGTCACGCACCCAGAAGTGCACGCTATCCCCGATGCGTTCCGCGCCCATTTCCACGTGGGGAGGCTCTCCTCCGTACTTGATGGCGTTGCTCAGATAATTGACCCACACCTCTTCGACCCAGGCGGCATATCCCCAGGCCACGGGCCATTGGTCGGGCGTGAGGATCTCGGCTTTGTGCGTCTCGATGAGATAGGCGAGGCGCCGCTGGGCTTCGGTCACGATCGGTGCCATATCCAGCGGTGCGGTCTTGATCTCCTCCGCGCGGCGCACGCCCGCCAGCAATAATAACTCATCTACGATGTTGTTCATCTTGTGAGAGCTGTGTACCAGCAGCTGTAAGATCCGTTGCTCACCTGGATCTAGCTTATGGATACTCTGTTTTTCCAGTAGCTCGGTGGAGGCGATCATCGCCGTGAGCGGGGTTTTGAGGTCGTGGGCCACGGTATGCGAGAAGGCGTCCAGCTCTGCGATCAGATGCTCCCGTTCCGCTGCCACTCTTCGTTCCGCGGTGATCTCCCGCAGGACGATTAACCGTCCCAGCCGGTGAGGCCGCCGACCGGAGAGCGGTGAGATGCGCAGGTCGTAGATACGATCACATCCGCCCACCGTCAGGATCACTTCGTCTTGAGCGTTATCGGTTGTGTGGTAGTGAGCAATGAGGTCCGGATAAGCGGCGAAGAGCTCCTGAGCCGGTTGTCCGACGATCTCCACGTCCGCGCGTCCGACAATCTCCTGGGCCGTCGGGTTGATGTCCACGACGCGGTCCCGCTCGTCCAGCACGATGACGCCATCTTGCATCTCCTCGATGACGGTCGCGCGCGCCACCGGCACGACGTCCAGCAGCTGTAGGCGCAAGACACCCCAGCCCAGCGCCATGACCGTCACGGTGAAGGCAAACGGTGTGATGTCGAGGGGACGGAGGGGGCTACGATCCGCAAGATAGAGCGCGTTGCTAACCCAAGGCGTCAACCCGGCGATCAACAGCGCTGTCGTCTGGCGTCGATAGAGGCGCGGGGCGTGCATGTAGGCGCGGATCAGGATGACGTTGCCCATCAGCAGCAGGACGTAGGAGTAGACCGCATGGATCCAGAAAGCCACGCCGTACTCTGCCGTCAGCGCCAGGAAGGAACCCTGGGTGATGATCCGGACCTGGGTCCGGAAAAGATGATGCTGGGGATTGGTGAAGGCGACGAGTAGCGTGAGCAGCGGCTCAATTGCCAGCAACACGAGCGTATGCCGATTGATCCAGCGCTCATGTCCGGTGTACTGGAGCGTGAAGAGTAGCCAGGCCACGGGTACGGCAGTGATCCCCATGTACTGCAGATTGGTCCAGAAGAGCTTGGCATCGAGCGGGGTGCGGCTCAGTTGGATGACGTAACCCAGCGACCAGAAGGTGACGGCGGCGGTCAGGAGCATAAAGGGTCCTGTCCTCGCTCGCTGCCGGTGCCGCCAGGCGGAAAAAGTCAGGATACCCGATATCCCCGCCGCCAGGAGCAGTGGGAAGATGTAGGGAGTGTATTGCCAGCCCATGAATACGATCGCTTGTCCTTACGTTTGTCTAACGTTAATATGCCTTGAGTTTAAAGAAGGATAGGCTATTTGTCAACTTGACGGCGTGAGCCGTTGCGAGGACTTCGGGTCTTGTGCGTAAATATGTCGGCTTGTGTCACTAAAGCGAGTACAATAAGTGCAGTGAAGCACGAGGCTTAAGCTGAGACTACAACAATGGAGGTTCGGTGATGAACGCTGATGAGATACTCGACGCTCTCAGGACCGATCTGTCCGCTGCCGCGCAGAGCCCGGAAAATCTCAAGGGAAGTGCGGAGGGCGAACCCCATCTCTCGACCCCGGTGGTGCGCAAGATCGGACGGCGACACTACGCCGACGTGCGCGAGTTGCCCAAAGCGGAGGTTTTCGATCGCTGCGAGGCGTTGCTGGAAGAGATGGACTGGCGTTTACGCATCATCGCCTTCGCCTGGGCGTTCAAGCAGCAAAAGGCGTACGAGGTCACGGACTTTGATCGCTTCGAGCGCTGGCTGGTGCGCTACGTCGAAGGGTGGGGCAGCTGTGATGACCTCTGCACACACGCCTTCGGCAGCTTGCTTTACCAGTTCCCGACCTGCGCGTCGCGCGTGCGGCCCTGGACGGCGTCGCAGAACCGCTGGGTTCGGCGGGCTGCCGCAGTCGTGCACATCTACGGCTTGCGCCGTGGAGGGGCGCCTGACGAAGCGTTCGCTATCGCCGATCGTTTGCTGGCGGACGACGATCAGCTCGTCCAGAAGGGGTACGGGTGGATGTTGAAGGAGGCGAGCAAGCGCGCGCCGCGGCGCGTCTTCGATTACGTGATGACGCACAAGGACGTGATGCCGCGCACCGCCTTGCGCTATGCTATCGAAAAGCTCGACGCGTCGTTGCGGCAGCAGGCTATGGTAAAGTGAGGCACTTGACGTATAGTGTAGGGTATGTCCTGGTTGTGGAAGCGCTG
>CAZCPK010000458.1:0-3231 GCA_964500755.1 uncultured Anaerolineales bacterium | reverse complement strand
GATTTCACAGATTTACACAGAAAATGGAAAATCAGTGAAAATCCGTGCCATCTGTGGTAAAAATTTACAATCGTTTTTGGTCCACCCGGCGAAATCCCAGAGAACCAGAAAAATTTAGTAGTATGTTTAATTATCTTCGCGTTTCTAAGGATGTGATTTTGTCAGGCCGTTCTATCCACTGACCGCCTGACCACCTGACCAAGCGACTAAGTGACCAAGCGACCAAATGACCAAGCGACTAAGTGACCAAGCGACTAAGTGACCAAGCGACCAAATGACCAAGTGACCACCTGACGATTTTCAAGGAGAAGATAACGTGACCGAAACACCGACCTTTCCCGATTTCAAGACCCTGCAGATGGAGGACCGCGACTTTATCCACGAGAAGCTGTGGGGCTATCAGCCGCGCACGTCGGAGCTCACCTTCACCAATCTATTTATCTGGCGGGAGGCCTACAAAGCGCAGTGGGCTATGGCGGAGGACGTACTGGTATTATTAGCCGAGGATAACGACGGCGATCTCTACGGTTTGCCGCCGGTAGGACCCGCGTCGCGGCTGGAGCTTACCCGCACGCTGTTGACCTGGCTCCGCGACGAGAAGGGCGTGCCCGATCCCCGCATTGAGCGGGCCGACGCCCGGTTGGTCGCCGAGTTGGAAGAGAGTGGCGACTTCGAGATCGAGCCGACGCGCGATCACTTCGACTACGTCTATCTGCGCGAGGATCTGGCCGAGCTTGCGGGCCGGGACTACAGCAACAAGCGCAACCACATCAACTACTTCCTGCGGAACTACGAGTACACTTACGAGTTGTTGACGCTGGAGAACGTCGAGGCCTGCGTCCGCGTGGCCTGCGAATGGTGTGAGAAGTACCGTTGCGAGGACGACATGAACCTGTTGGAGGAACGCGACGCCGTTATGGAGTCGCTGGAGAACTTCTCGCTGCTTCGAACCAAGGGCGGCGTGATCCGCGTCGGGGAGAAAATTCAGGCGTTTTCGCTCGGCGAGATGCTCAACGAGGAGACGATGGTCGTGCACATCGAGAAGGCCGATCCCGACATCCGCGGCCTCTACCAATTGATCAACCGCGAGTTCGTCCGCCACTGCTGTGAGGACGCCACCTACGTCAACCGCGAGCAGGATCTGGGCGTGCCGGGCCTGCGCCGCGCCAAGTCCTCCTATCACCCCGACCACATGGTAGAGAAGTACCGTGTGCGCCTCGTTGGGTGAGGGCTAAAGGAAGCGAATGATGCTGGCGATATTGATCGGCTTATTGGGCTGGCCCGTGGGCGTGCTGGCGATCCAGGCGGCGGAGGCGCTGCAGGCGCGTCGGGCGCTCCACGTGCCGACCTGTCCGTACTGCGACACGGTCTATCCGCCGCTCCGGTGGAGCGCGTGGATCGCGCTGGCGACCGGAAACTGGCGCTGCGCCGCCTGCAACCGTCCGCGACGCGCCGCACACCTCGTCGGGGAGGCCGGGGTGGCGCTGGCCTGGGGGCTGCTCGTGGCCCAGCACGACCTCAGCGCGCGTACGCTCCTGGCGCTGCTCGGGACGCTGCCCCTGGTCATGGTCACCGTCACGGACCTGGAGACGCGCCTGATCCCCAATCTGATCATCCTGCCCGCTCTGGGTGGGATGTTGTTGCTCGGTATGCTTTTTGGTCCGGCGGCGCCGGCGCTGGGCGGCGGGCTCTGGTGGTACGGGCCCCTCGGCGCGCTGCTGGGATTCCTGGCCTTCTGGATCCTGGCCTTCGTGGGCACCCGACTCTTCGGCGAGGGCGCCCTGGGCATGGGGGACGTCAAACTGGCGGCCTACGTGGGCGCGCTCGTCGGCTACCCCTTGATCATCGAGGCGCTGATCCTGACCTTCTTCCTGGGCGGCCTGGGCGGCGTCGTCGTGCTCATCGGGAAACGCGGGAATCTTCGCTCCACCATGCCCTATGGTCCGTACCTGGCGCTGGCGGGTTGGCTGGTGATGGCCTACGGCGTAGAGATCTTCCGCTGGTATCTGGGCGTCTGATAGGGAGGCCGAGATGCTGCCGGGACCGCACGTACAGAATCCGCAATTGGACGGGGGCTCGTTCTTCTGGCGCGCTGGAGAGACGGGCATCCTCTTGATTCACGGCTTCACGGCGACGACCGCCGAGGTGCGCCCGCTGGCCCGGCGCCTGCACGCAGCGGGGTACACGGTCGCGGGGCCGCTGTTGCCCGGACACGGCGTGACGCCCCGCGCGCTCAATCGCTGTCGGCGCGCCGCGTGGCAGGCCGCGGTCGAGGCGGCGTACGCGCGGTTGGCGGAAAGGTGCGCCCAGGTCGTCGTCGGCGGGGAGTCGATGGGCGGGCTGCTGGCGCTGAACCTGGCGGCCCGTCATCCTGAGATTCGCGCCGTCCTGGCCTACGCCCCGGCGCTGGGCGTCAGCCCGTGGTGGAAGATGGCGTTCGTGTGGGCGCTGGCGCGATTCGTGCCGTGGCGCAACAAGCGCCGGGGACCGGTCACGCCGGCGGATGCGCGGTGGCAGGGCTACACCGTCTTTCCCCTGCGCGCGACCTACCAGCTCTTTGCCCTGCAGCAGGAGATTCCCCCCGTGCTCTCACAAATCTCCCGGCCGCTGCTGATCGTTCAGGGGGCGCACGACGCGCACCTGAGTCCCGAGACGCCGCGTCGTCTGGCGCAGGCGGTGCGGTCGGAGGACGTCGAGCTTCACCTCATGCCCCGGTCCACGCACTGCGTCATTCTGGACGGTGAGTGGGAAGCGGTCGCCGAGCTGACGGAAGCCTTCCTGGCGCGCCTGTGACACGCTGGAAGCCGTACGTCGCCTCCAAACGAAAAAGCGGCTCCTGCAGGAGCCGCTCTGTCTCTTTCTTGGCGGAGAGGGTGGGATTCGAACCCACGGTACCCGAAGGTACACGCGCTCTCCAGGCGCGCGCGATCGGCCGGACTCTGCCACCTCTCCAACGTCGAAGGATTATAACACAGTTACCCGTCCTGACAAGCCGGGAAGTGTGAGGGGATATAGGACAAATTATTGGGGAAATGTAGCCGCGATTTCTAAATCGCGCACTCTACCTAGTGCCGGTTTTCAAGACAGTAATCGTGACTCCGCTGAAAAAAGCCTGTTTACCGCAGAGATCACAGAGAGCACAGAGAAAAATTTAGGTGGTGTTTAATTATTTTCGCATTTCGAGATGGTTCATTTTCCCGGTTGGTTAAGTTTACACTTTCCTTACTTGCG
>CAZCPK010000457.1:0-3251 GCA_964500755.1 uncultured Anaerolineales bacterium | reverse complement strand
CGGGGTCCAGCCCGTTGGCCGGCTCGTCCAGGATGATCAGCTGGGGCTCGAAGAGAAGCGCACGAGCGATGCCCAGTCGCTGACGCATCCCGGTGGAGAAAGCGCCGGCCTTACGATCCCGTGCCGCGGTGAGTCCGACCGTCTCCAGGACGTAGTCGACGCGGGCCGCGTCGACCGGTCGGCGGCGCATGGCGAAGGCAAGGGTCAGGTTGTCGCGCGCCGAGAGGTGTGGGTAGATGGGCGGCAGGCCGATAAAGCCGGCCATCCCGCCGGGCTCTCCGCTGAACTTCACCTCGCCCTTGGTCGGTTGCAACAGGCCGACGATCAGACTCAACGTGGTGCTCTTGCCGGCTCCGTTGGGGCCCAGCAGGACGTAGATGTCGCCCCGGTGGACGTGGAGATTGACGTCCTTGACTACCTCCAGGGAGCCGAAGCGCTTGTGTAGCTGGCGTGTTTCTAATAGGAGTGTCATCAGCTCACCATCCTAACAGCAGGCGCAGCCGTTTGCGGGCCAGGTAGAGGCAGAGCGCGTCAAGGGCGATCAGCGTCACGATGCCCTGCCAGGTCAGAGGGGCGGGTGACAGGACGCCCATGCTGCGCAGCCACTTGATCAGCAGCGTGTTGACCTGCATCAGCCCGCCGACGATGATCCCGCTCGCCGCGACGAGGTTGAAGAGGAAGAAGACGACGTACTTGCCCCGGAAGCGGTTCGACTTGCGCTGTTGCCAGCGACGAAACTCCTTGGTCGCGTGACCGCGGATGTCGATCTCCCGGAAGAGGGCCTGTGAGAGGAAGGCGTAGCCGTCCGTCATGGGGAGGATGGGCAGGAGATTGAAGATGAGACGGCTGTAGTTGCTCAGCGCCAGAAGCGCCAGCCACGGAGTCCCTGCGCCGCCGATGGCCCGGGTCGCCAGCAGGAATAGATTGCCCAACGTGAGATCCAGCAGCGGCCCGGCGGCGATGGCCAACAGGCGTTTCCCGACCGGCAGGGTGTAGAGGCCGGGGAGTTGTAGGGAGAAGTACGGGGCGATGAGCAGATAGACGCGCATAGAGAGGCGGCGCGGGTAGATATCGCCGCGGGCCGCCGCCACGGCGTGGGCCGCTTCGTGGAGCAAGACGAAGAAGGGTAGCACGAGGAGGTTCAGCAGCGTCATCCACAGCAGACCCTGGCTCTGCACGACCTCCTGCGAGATCGCCCGCAGCGCCGCCCGGCTGACCCCGCCTTGCAGGGCGATGATCCCGCTGCTGAGGATGGCTGCAGCGATCAGCAGGTATAACGCCGGCGTCGCGAGGACGGTCAGCAGTGCCTTGAAGCGCTCCAGGTTCAAGCTGAAGATCTGCCAGGATAGGGCCTTGAGCTGACCGAACAGCGCGCCAAAGCGCGACGCTTTGGCACCGGAGGCGTCCGTGGACATCTCGGGCGTCTGCCACTCGAGCAGTTCCTTGTGCGCCAGCATGTGGCAGAACTCGGAGACGTTGACCGCCATGCCCTGGGCCGCCAGCTCCTTCTCGATCGTTTGGGGTGGATGACCGGCACGGAGCTGATCGAAGATCCGCATCACCAGCGGGTAGCGCTGGGCGGGCACCGTCAGGTACTTATCGACGTCCCGACTGCCCACCAGGTAGATCGTCTCGTCCTCCGATTTGCCCGGAAAGAGGACCCAACTCCTCAGATCCGGGGTGAGTTGAATGGCATTGACCTCTGATGACATCATTTACCCTCCTGGTTCCGGTTAGATCACGTCTTTGACCGGATTGAATTGATCGATGCGATAGTCGCGGTAGTGTTTGACGAAGCGCTGCCAGGCCGCCGGTTCCTCTTGGATCTTCGCCAGGAAGAGCATCGTCTCCTCGGCGACGGCTTTCATAATGCCGCAGGTCAGTTCGGATTCGCGATCCAGGCGTCCGGTGCGTACGTGGATCTCTCCGATGCACCCGGTGCAGAGCTTGCGAGCCCAGCAGGTGCGACAATTGGTGTGGCTCTCCTTGTGGTTGTGGTGGACGAACCCCTGGAGACGATCCATGAACACGTCGTCCTCCGGCGGTTCCTTGACGTTGCCCAGGCGGAACTCGGGTTGTCCGGCGAACATAAAGCATGGGTAGACGTCACCTTCGGGGTCGACCGCCAGGGTACCCGCCCCCGCCGGACAGATCAGGGGACGCGCCCGGTGGGTGATCAACGTGCGCAACACGGTGGAGACGAAGGAGAAGCCAGTATACCGGCCGTCCAACAGCGAGTGCAGCGCCTGGGTCGTCGCGTCCCGGTAGCTGGCGATGGCCTCCTCCTGCGTCCCGTTCCAGGCGAAGACGCTGCCCGGTTCGCTCTGGACCGGCACGATGTGCGGCTCGAAGAGTCCCAGTTCGGATTGGCTGAATTGGGCGAGCTCCCATATGCCATAGCCGGTCTGCAGCGCCTGGGGCGAGTAGGTCATCTCCACGCCCTGGCTGACGTCGCCGTCGTCGCCCAGGTAATTGAAGTGTCTCAGCGCGCGTTCCAGACTGCCGCCGCCGTTGACGTCCGTGCGGTTGAGGTCGTGGATCTCGGCTGGGCCGTCGATGGAGTAGGTCAGATGGATCCGGTGGCGCTTGATCAACCGCTCCATCTTGGGGGGCAGCAGCGTGCCGTTGGTGACCAGCGCGTACTGGGGCAGCCGGTCGATCTCCCCATCGGTGTGGCGCTGTTCGAGCGTTTCGCAGACCGTCTCGACGATCTCGGGATTGAGCATGGGTTCGCCGCCGAAGAACTGGATCGCGCCGACGGTCTGGACGAGGCCGAAGGTCCAATCCAACGCCTGGCGGGCCAGCGCGGGCCCCATCTGTTGGAAGCCCATGCCGTAATCTCCGCCATCGGCGTAGCAGTAACGACAGCGCAGGTTGCAGTGTGTGGTGACGATCAGCACCAGCCGCTCCAGGAAACGCGGCGCCGGGTCCTTCGCTGATGCTGCTTGCTGTCTTTTCTCCTCTTGCTTTTCTGGGGGAGCCGGGAGCGTCCCCTGTTGGACCGCGGCCCACGTCTCGTCCGCTAGACGGTAGAAGCGCATGTCTTCCGAGTTGTAGGCGACGTGAACGTCGCCGTTGCTGAATACGTGCAGTTCGTTATCTTTCATTATGGCCCTCCTAATCGTTTGTATCCAGAGAAAGGTAATTGAGTTGTCCGCTCGTGGCGACGACGATCTGCTCGTTGATCAGCAGCGGGCGATAGTGCGGCGTGCTCCGCACCTGCGCGACGAGGGTTGCGCCTTGCTCTCCGA
>CAZCPK010000456.1:0-3252 GCA_964500755.1 uncultured Anaerolineales bacterium | reverse complement strand
CACAGGGAGTCTCTGAGGGGTCTTGGAAAGCCGCAGAACCGCTTCGTTTGCCCATCCATGCGAAAAGTTTGGCTGGTGATGATGTTATTACTTTCCGCCTGTGGCGGTGGCGCGACGCCCGCACCGGCGGAGAAAGGAGCGGATGTGATGACGTTTGAACTGACCAGTACCGCCTTTGACGAAGGTCAAGAGATTCCCGAACGCTACTCGTGTGATGGACAGGATATCTCCCCGCCACTCGCTTGGGGCGATCCTCCGGAAGGGACCGAGAGTTTCGCGCTCATCTCCGACGACCCCGATGCTCCGGTGGGGACCTGGGTTCACTGGGTGCTCTACAACATTCCCGCCGACGCGCGCGAACTCCCCGAGGACGTACCCGCGCAGGACGAATTGGACGATGGCAGCCTGCACGGGCAGAACAGCTGGGAACGCCGCGACTACGGCGGGCCCTGTCCGCCCGGCGGCACACACCGCTACGTCTTCAAGCTCTACGCGCTGGATACCACGCTCGACTTCAAGCCGGGCGCGACGAAGAAAGAGCTGCTCAACGCCATGGACGGTCACGTCCTGGCCCAGGCCCAGCTTATAGGCACCTACACCCGCTAACCTACAACCTGCAACCTGTAACGTGCAACTCAACATACCAGGAGGCTTTTCATGAAATATCGCAAAGTAGGAAATTCAAGTATCAAAGTCAGTAAGATTGCGCTGGGTACGTGGCTCACTTTTGGCGGCTCCGAGGGTTACGAGACCACCCGTGAGTGCGTCAAAACCGCCGTTGACCGGGGCGTCAACTACCTCGACGTCGCGGACGCCTACGCTAACGGTGAGGCCGAGCGCATAATCGGTAAGGTTATCAAGGACCTGGGGCTCAACCGGCAGCACCTGGTCATCGCCAGCAAGCTCTACTGGCCCATGAGCGAAGACGTCAACGACCGGGGCCTCAGCCGCAAGCACATCATGGAGTCCATCGACGGTTCGCTGGAGCGGATGGGCCTGGACTACCTCGACTTCTATTTCTGCCACCGCTACGACCCCGAGACACCCATCGAGGAGGTCGTGCGCGCCATGGACGACCTCGTCCACCGGGGCAAGATCCTCTACTGGGGCACCAGCGTCTGGAGCGCCGCGCAGCTGGAGCTGGCGCACGGGACCGCCGGCTTCGTCAACGCCTACAAGCCGCAGATCGAGCAGCCGCCCTACAACATGCTCAACCGTGGCATCGAGCGCGAGGTGCTGCCCACCGCCGCGCGGAAGGGCATGGGCGTCGTCGTCTTCAGCCCGTTGGCCCAGGGCCTGCTGACCGGCAAGTACAACGACGGCATCCCCGAGGACAGCCGCGCCGCCCGCAGTGATTGGCTCAACGACACCCTCACCGAGGAGAACCTGGAGAAGACGCGCCAGCTCAGCGCGTTGGCCGACGAGCTGGGGATCACCGCGGCGCAACTGGCTCTGGCCTGGATTCTACGCCGTCCAGAGATCAGCGCCGCCATCACCGGCGCCACCAAGGTCAAGCACGTGCGCGACAACGTCCAGGCCTCCGAGGTAGAGCTCTCCCCCGACGTCCTGGCGCGCATCGAGGAGATCCTGGATAACAATCCGCTGTCATAACCTCGCCGCTGGCGTCGGACAACCAGCGCCTTCCGGGTAGATTTCTTGACCGGAGGGCGCTTCTTTTATGGTATAATCGATCCTCATGAGAATGAAACGGACGTGGACGCTGATCGGTGGCCTTGCGTTTATCCTCGTGCTATCTTTCGTATCCGGGAGCGGTGGACTGCGTGACTTGATCCCTGCTCCGACGTCGTCGCCGACCACCACGCTGACCGCGACCGCAACGTCCACCCTGACGCCCACGCGGACCCCGACGGCGACACCCACGCCCACCGCTACCTCGACCCCCTCTCCTACCGCGACCGCAACGCCGACAGAGACGCCCACCGCCACCGCCTCTCCCACCTTGACGTCCACACCGACGACGTTCCCGCCTACGGCGGTACCTACCATCATCACACCGACCGTGCCTCCCGAAACGGAGCCTGCCGCTCCGCCTGAACCCGCCGCTCCAGCCGCCTTCCTTACCTATGCGCTCTCCCACACCCTGGCGACCGGCGGCTGGCAGGCCGCCCGCGACGCGCTGACTCCCGTCGGCGCCTTCTCGGTGGAGCAGTCGCCCTTTCCCGGCCACCTGCTCGTGGGGCTCTACGGCACGCCCGGGGGACGTGGCCTGGGCATCCTAGGGCGTGCCGACACCAGCCGCACCATCTCCGCGACGCTGCTCCGGGCGGCAGCCTATCAGGTCGCGCTGCCCGACGTGCGCGTCGTCCCCACCTTCCACATGGTCACCACCATCGCCGACGCCTACCCTGGCCCCGATGTGACCTACAGCCACCGCGTGCCCACCGCTACCCTGCAGCTCTGGGTCGACACGGCCCAGGCCCACGGTGTCTGGAGCGTCCTCGACCTTCAGCCGGGCCACAGCGCCATCGCCGACGAGCTTGCCCACGTCGAGCCCTTCCTGCGCCAACCCACCGTTCACCTCGCTCTCGACCCCGAGTTCGTCATGAGCGACACCACCCACATCCCCGGCGCCGATCTGGGCTACGTCACCGGCGACCAACTCAACGCGGTCCAGGCCTGGCTCAACGATATTGCCCTCCAGACCGGCGAGCGTAAACTCTTCGTCGTCCACCAGTTCAACGATCGCATGCTCTCCGACAAAGAGTCGCTTATCGACTATCCCGCCGTCGACCTCATCTGGGACGCCGACGGCTTCGGTCCGCCGTTCCCCAAGGTCTCCGACTACCACCAGTACGCCGGTGAGCCCGGCTTCGAGTACGGCGCCTTCAAGCTCTTCTACCAGTACGACCTTCCCCTGATGACGCCCGCGCAAGTCCTGGCCCTTAAACCCCGTCCCGTCTTCGTCATCTACCAGTAGCGTGTTCCGCCTTCGCCCCGCCCTGGGGAGCGGGTACATCTTTGTATGGGATTTGACATCTCAAACGGCGTGGTTAAGCTGGAAGATGGACCTGCTCACTTATCCATCCGAGCTCGTAGGTACGCCTCCCCGCTAGTGTGACCAGGCCCTAGGTGTCGCAAATCCAAGGACGGAGAACGTCTTGTGCGTGGTCGAAAGTTTCTGCTCATAGCCCTGCTCCTCTTGCTGACCGCTGCCGGCGGGGGCTTGCACCGGCTGCTCGCCGACCTGCCCTCGCCCGAGGATCTGAGCGCCTACGCCGCCGCGCCCAGCAG
>CAZCPK010000455.1:0-3262 GCA_964500755.1 uncultured Anaerolineales bacterium | reverse complement strand
CCGACTTCCCCTCCCAGAGATAGGCTCGGGGCCAACCGGCTTGCGCTTCGCTTCCAGATTTCGGCTGGTGATAGACTGTCGCACGTTAGAGGCCGTCGCTCCGTTAGAAATCACGCTCATCAAGCCACAACTCTCGCGCCAGGTGGGGCACTGGACCGGTGTGCGCGTGCCCGTGGTCGCCAATCGGAGATTCGACGTCCCCTCGGACATTACGCCCCTCGACGCGACCTTCGGCCCGGACTTCGCTCAGTTGCTTGGATATCGCCTCGAACCCTCCCCACCCCGCGCAGGACAGCCCTTCACGATGACTCTGGTCTGGCGGGCAGGAAGGACAGAGGAGATACCCCACAGTACGTTTATCCACATAAAAGACCCAGATACGCAACAGCTCGTCGCCCAGCACGACAGCTGGCCCCAGTTGGGCGGCAAGCCCACGCACACCTGGGTAGAGAAAGAGATCGTTGAGGATCCCCACCCTTTCGACGGCTTGCCGGACGGCGCTTACATCCTGTGCCTCGGGCTCTACGACCCCGCTGGCGTACGGTTGCAGCGAACAGACATTCCCGCTGCGGCGGATGAGGTCGATCTAGTCCTCCACGTCCGCCCTTGAGTCCGCGTTGCCGCCGTGGAAAATGCTGCTCCAAAATCCGAAACTATGATAAAATGTGACGTCGTAACACCATCTCGCAACACGGAGGTTAAGCGTAAAATGGACAAGCGCTTTCTGTACTCAATTCTAGCGCCAGCTTTGACTCTGGCTATGGCACTCCTGCTTATCGGAACCTCGATGGCATCCCGTCTCGCACCGATCGCTGCGACAGACGAAAACGTGCTCCTCAATCCCGGTTTTGAGGACGGCAGTTTTATCTGGTATTATCCCAATTACTACGTTGCCGCTGACTGGAACCACTGGTGGATCCACGGCACCGACATCCCGGAGTTCACGGACGCCGGCTGGGGTAGAAGCCCCTACGAAGGCAACCACGCCCAAATCTATCATTCCCTCAATAAACAATATACCGCCGGCATCTATCAGAAAGTGGAGCACCTGACGCCCTGCCGGCCCTACGAGCTGACGATGCACACGAAAACCCACGCCGATACGTGGGTACGACCGCACAGCCGGATTGGCTTGGATCCCTACGCCAGCAACTTTGCAACCAGCGGCGGGGCCGTGAAAAATGGACTTCCACCTGCCACAATCTGGTCCAGAGAACAGACGGCCTTATTCGCCTGGGAACGTCTATCCGTCAGGGCGGAACCCATTGGCGACAAGCTGACCGCTATTCTATACGCGGCTCCCCGCCCTGCTTCTGCTTACTACGAGACGTATTGGGATTCGGGCGCGTTGGTTCCCTCTACTTACGAAAGTGGACGACTGCCCGAACCTACCACGTCCTCGGACTTCATCCACGACATCAACGTCGTAACGGACACGACCGCTATCACCATCAGCTGGCACACGACAGAACCGCCGGCGGCAACCCAAGTCTGGTACAATATCTTCACATCTCCATCGCCGGTGACCTCCACAATACCTATGACCCACACGGCCTATCTACCTCTCATCAGCCGGAGCGAGGAACCCTTTACCCGCGCGACGGGGATCAGCTTTATGCGCTCCAAAGAACACCAGGTGCTGCTCAACGGCCTCGAGCCCGGACAGGGCATAAGATTCATCATCGTCGCGCGACGACTCAACGAGGACGTCTGCGAGACGGTTCGGTCAGAACGTTGGATAGCATTGACCAAAGTTCCTTAGCCTACGGAGGTCCTCGATCTTTACCTTCAGTCTAGAATTCGAAGGCCCACGCCCGCTTTACGCCCTGCTGGCAGCCTTCGCGCTGCTGGTACTGTTACACGGCTGGGCCACGCCGCTCTTCGAGGCCCCGGACGAGGTCTGGCACTACGCGTACGTGCGCTGGCTCGTCGAAACGCGAGAACTGCCGCCCATGGACAGCGACGTCAGCGGTGCGGGCCAGGAGGTCGCCCAGCCACCGCTCTACTACGCCGTCGCTGCACTGTTCAGCGCGCCCTTTCCCGACGACGATCTGGAGAGCTTTCGCTGGCACAACCCCAACTTCGGCTATCAGGCGCCGGGCACGATGCCCGATAACAAGAATATGCTGATCCACACGGCGCGCGAGCGCTTTCCCTGGCGGGACGCGGCGCTGGCGGTCCACGTGACGCGACTGGCCTCCTTGCTCTGCGGCGCAGTGACCTTGACGGCGAGCTGGGGCCTGGGCCGGGAGACCTTCGGCACGCGGCGCGGCGCGCTGCTGACGGCGGCCCTGGTGGCCTTCCAGCCGCAGTTCGTCTTCATCAGCAGCGTGGTCAACAACGACAGTGCCGCTGCAGCCCTGGCTGCCGTCGTGCTCTGGTTGACAGTAAGGGCCCTCCGCCGTGGCGTGCCGCCCCAACGAGCGCTGCTCACCGGCGCCGTCGTCGGGGCGGCGGCGCTCACCAAGACCAGCGTCCTGCTGCTCGTTCCCCTGGTGGGCGCGGCGCTGCTCTGGAAGAGGTGGCGCCAGCGGCCCTCCGGGCGCAGCTTGCTGACGACAGGGACCCTCTACGCCGTCGCGGTCGCCACGACGGGCGGCTGGTGGTATCTACGGAACTACGTCCGGTACGGCGATCCGCTGGGACTCACCAGTCACCTGGAGACGCTCTGGGGGCGCGCGGCGCCCGTCTCGCTGCTGCAACTACTGCCCGAGATCCCGCTGCTGGTGCACTCCTTCTGGGGCGCCTACGGCTGGGGGCACGTCTTCTGGCCCACCGCGATCTACGTCCTGCTCACCGGCGCCGCCCTCGCCTTCGCCTTGAGCGCCCTCCCGCGCCTGACGTACCTCTCACGTGAGTCCGCCGCCACCCGCGCGGCGCTGACGCTGGCGCTGGCCTGGTTCGTCCTCATCTCCGCTGCCCTGTTGCGCTGGATGCAGCAGGTGGAGGCGCCCCACGGTCGGCTGCTCTTCCCCGCCCTGAGCGCCTGGGCGCTGCTGACGGCGGCGGGGATGCAACGAATTCCGCGAGGCCATTGGGCCAACCGCGCCTTCCTGCTGGCCCTGGCGTCTCTTACGACGTTGGCGCCAGGCGCCCGCCTGCTGGCGACTTTCGCGCCGCCCCGGCTGGCAGCGCCGGAGGTCGCGGCAAAGGGACTCACACCTGCCAACCTGACCTACGGCGGGCACGCCCGCCTGCTGGGCGTCGAGGTGGAACCGGCGCGGCTCTCGCCGGGGGAGTCGCTGGCGGTCACCGCCTGCTG
>CAZCPK010000454.1:0-3273 GCA_964500755.1 uncultured Anaerolineales bacterium | reverse complement strand
GAGCTTGCTTGCAGGAGCTCCCTCGGGGCAAGGCTGCGCGAAGCGCTTAGTTCAATGGCAATTTTGAGTCAAGTGTAGACGGATGGTCCACCTTTGCAGGTTCGATCACACATGAGAACTCAACTACACACGATGGCAGCACGGGTTCTGCAAGAGTAGAGGTTACTTCGGGAGCTTCTGGTTCCTCTTCAGGGGGAGCAGTTCAATGTGTAGATATCCCCTCCTCTACTTCGGGGGATTACTTCACGGCTAAAGGATGGGTCTACATTCCCACTGACATATCAGAAAATTTTGAGTACGCCTATATCAGAGTTAGATACTATGAGGCAGATGACTGCACAACCTCTATTGGTTCCAACATTGATTCTGATCAAGTAACAACGGCAGGGTCTTGGCAAGAGATCACAAACATTGCTGCCGTCCCTGGTGATGCTGAATCTGCTCAAGTCAGACTATTTATCAGAAGAGAAGACAACTCTGCCGACCCCTACGTTTATTTTGATGACATTACTTTTTATGATTCCGGCCCCAACGCCATCACCCTCTCCACCTTCACCGCCGACGCCGCCTCGCCCGTGCTACTGATGGGCGCGGTCGTTCTGCTCGGCGCGGTCAGCGTCTGGCGACGCACGCGCCGCTGACGTACGGCTCCAAACTCAAGTCCCACGGGCGCCGCTCAATGATGGCCTCTTCCGGCGTCTTGACCCGCAGGCGTTCTACTGCTTCTTTGTCCATTTCTTCCTCCGTGATGTATTTGCCCTCTTATCACAGTGGGTCATTTGAACCAATAGGAAAAAATTTTCCTACTTCACCGGCGTGGCGCGACGGTTGAAGTAGACGAGGGTCTTGCTGATCTCCTGCAGCACCATGAGGACCTCGCCGTGATTGAGGCCCGTCCGCATCATCATCCACTCAACCACGGTGTCCAACCGCGCGGGGCGGTTGAGATCGATGCGGGGACCATACGTTCTATATGCTTTAAGAAACTTCGTCATGAGATTCTCCTTTCTATCTATGTCTGAGGGACGTACCAGATACACCGCCTATAATTCCTATCTTGAAATTACGGTATAAGGTGCAATGCACCTACGATGATCTGGTTATGCTCGATCAAAATCCATCCGCGTGTGCATGAAAAGATCATTTTCACGCATTCGAAGGTGCGTTGCACCTGACTACATGCTAATACCATAATTTCAGTCCCTATCGTAGCATAACTCGCCCAGCTTGGCACGTTGACGCGCAATCAAAGCAAGTATAAGTTAATCTTTGAGAACCAGACGAGATGCTGTCGACACGGCTTTCCTTCACCGCTCTTAGATCTGCAGATTCTGCGCAATTGAGGTATGATTAGAGCGTCGGTTACAACATAAGCGAACCAGCCATAAGATGTATGCTAACCGTTATCCCCTCTGGAGTAATACGTATGGAGAGAAATGCGCCTTCACCCATCAAATGGGCCCGTTGGGGAGCGCTCAGTCACGGGATCGCCCGGCTATGGCCCCCACGTCCGCCCGCAGTCCTGATCCTCTCACTCCCGCGCAGTGGTTCAAGTTGGGTAGGGGAGACACTGGGCAACGCATCCAATGCCCTCTATCTCCGCGAACCCATCACCCAAAGTGATCACAGCTTCTACGATCGCGGCACGGTCTTTCCCCTTGATCCGCCCCTATTGGAAAGACGTTATCGAGAACTGGCCGATAAAGCGTTCATGGGATGGCCCGATTTCCCCCCGCTCATCGTACGCTTTCCCGATCAGTGGCACCTGCGCAGTAGAAGCTCCCGGCATATCGTCATCAAAGAGGTAAACCCCCTGGCGACAGAATGGTACGTGCAGCGTTACCAACCGCGACTTATCTTCCTGATACGTCACCCTGCTGCCGTCGCAGCCAGTCTACAGAGCCAGGGATGGTTGAGTGGTGACAGTGATGCCTGGGAAGAAAAGGGGAAATGGCAAGCGCATGCGCTAAAATCGGCGCTGGATACTCTGAAAACCTACCCGGCGCATAAGATCGTCCACTATGAGGAGCTGTGCGCAGATCCGGTTTCAAGTTTCGAGGGTCTCTTTGATTTCGCCGGCTTACTTTGGGACCGGCGCATCCGCTCCTTCGTCGTGCAGAAATCACAGCAGCACGATGCCCAGGACAGGTGGCAGACCACGCGCAACAGCCGTGAGATGATCGACAAATGGCGGAAAAATGTCTCGCCTGCGCAGTTGGCGGCGTTACGCCGCGGATTTCAACAGTTCAACTTACCTTTCTATCAGCGCGATACTGCATGGTGAATGACCCCGGCGCGTCCTCGGACACGTTTATCAAACGGAGCTCTACACCAAACAGGGGGACGCACGTTCGAACGCGCGTCCCCCTCGTGGTACAAACGCCTATCCCCTTATGTGGGGTTCACGCGCCGCCCACTCGCTCGGCCAACGCGCCGCGGACCGCGTCGATGTCCGCCGGCAGCTCCAGCGGCGGGTTGGCGTGCCGCGCCACGACGTCGTCCAACGCCCGCTCGTGGTAGCCCACCTTGAACTCGGTGAACTTGAGGCCGTGCGCCGTGGAGATGACGACGACGCGATCGTCGGGCGCGATCTCGCCCCGCTCCACCATCTTGAAGAAGACGGCTAACGCGACGCCCGTCTGCGGGCAGCTGTAGAGCCCCGTGGCGTCGGCGCGGGCGGCGGCGTTGGCCAACTCGTCCTCGCTGGCCTGGTCGACGACGCCGTCGAAGGCCCGGAGCACCTTGACCGCCCGCTCGTAGCTGACCGGCGCGCCGATCTGAATGGCGGTCGCAGCCGTCCGCCGGGCCTCCACGGGCCGGTATTCCTTGAAGCCGGTCCGGTAGCTCAGGTAGAGCGGATTGGCGTTGGCGGCCTGCGCGCAGGCGATGCGCGGCAGCCGGTCGATCAGGCCCAGCTCCTGCATCAACAGCAGGCCCCGTCCCAGGGCGCTGACGTTGCCCAGGTTGCCCGCCGGGATGATGATCCAGTCCGGCACCTCCCAGTCGAACTGCTGCACGATCTCCATCCCCACCGTCTTCTGCCCCTCGATGCGCAATGAGTTCATGGAGTTCGCCAGGTAGATGCGCCGGTCGGCGGCGATCTCCTGTACCAGCTGCATACAGCCGTCGAAGTCCGTCTCCAGCGCCAGGACGTGCGCGCCGTTGGCGATGGGCTGCACGAGCTGGGCCGTCGAGACCTTCCCGCGCGGCAGCAGAATCACGGCGGGGATACCGGCGGCGGCGGCGTAGGCCGCCAGCGCCGCCGAGGTGTCG
>CAZCPK010000453.1:2416-3282 GCA_964500755.1 uncultured Anaerolineales bacterium | reverse complement strand
GGACGTCGAGGTCGTAGCGCGCGAGGGCGCGGGCCGTCAGCGCCCCCACGATCCCTGCGCCGATGATGATGACGTCGTAGCGTTGCATAGTGCCTCTTACTCGACGTCTGCGCCGTCTGTAGCCACGATGTCCAACTCCTCAACCCTGGAGCGCACCGGCCGGCCGGACTCCGGCTCCCAGCCCATCATCCCGTAGAAGGTGGAGAGATTGCTCTCAAAGCCTTCCGGATCCAGACCGGGATAGTCTCCGACGGGGGAAAAGAGGCGTTCGGGCAATTGGTCATCTTCTCGACGCAATCCTTCCCGCAGGTTGAAGAGTCTCGCCATGGTGGTGCTGCGCTCGCTGGTCTTTAACAGTTCCCACGTGGTGACAGACCAGCCTGTGATCGCGTTGAGGATTTCTACCAGCTGCTCCCGGGACCAGGGAACGTACATGCAGTTACAGACGTGATTATGCACCCAGGACCAGTTCGCTGCATACATGTACGCCCGTACCTTGCGCGGGCTTAATTCGGTCGGCGGGATCGGGTCGTAGATACCCAGGCTTTGCATAGCTTCGCTAAGCGGCTCTGTGGCGACGGACTGATCCCAGAAATTGTGCATATGATCGGCGCCGGTGGGGGAGACGGCGTAGCCCAACGCCTGTCCGTGGCGCGCGCGACATTCGTGCATGGGTAGATTTTGATTCTTGACCGTCATCATGAACTTCGTGGTCTCGGCGCCCAGCCGCTCGGCCACGTGGCGCGGACCCTCGGCGAGCATATCGCCGACGCCCTCACGCTCACAGATCTTGCGCGTCAACTCGACCATAGCCTCCGCGTTGCCGAAGTGAAGGTCCAGGCCATCGGCAGCAGCAGCGGTCAGGT
>CAZCPK010000453.1:0-2406 GCA_964500755.1 uncultured Anaerolineales bacterium | reverse complement strand
CGCCACCATCCCCCCCGTGGATATGGTGTCCAGGCCGTAGGCGTTGCAGAGCTCGTTGGCCTTGGCGATCGCCTCCAGGTCATCGACGCCGCAGTTGGAGCCGAAGGCCGCGACCGTCTCATATTCTGGCCCGCCGTAGGCCGGGTCCACGTGATAGCACTCGGTATCCACTTCCACCACGCGCTTGCAACGGATCGGACAGGCGTAGCACCCTTCACGTTTGATCAAGATCGTGTCGCGCATCACCTGACCGGAGATCTTCTCCGCTTCCGCAAACTTTCCCTCTCTAAAGTTACGGGTGGGCAGAACGCCCATGTAGTCCAGAACCGGGACGTTGCCCGCGGAGCCGACGTCGTGCAGCCGCTCCACCTTCTCTTTCCAGTGCTTGCCCATCCAGCGCGCCAGCTCCTTGACGCTCTCTTCGTCGGCGACAGCCACGTTTCCGGTCCCGCGCACGGCGACCGCTTTGAGGCCCTTGGCGCCCATCACCGCGCCGAGGCCCGTGCGACCGGCTGCGTGCTTCAGGTCATTGAGGATGCAGGCATACCGCACAAGTTTCTCGCCCGCAGGGCCAATATTGGCCAGGCGAATGCGCTTATCCTGCAACTCTTCCCGAATCGTCTCCTGACAGGCCAGTGTCGTCGTGCCCCAGAGATGGTCGGCGGGGCGCAGGTCCGCTTCTCCGTCGTGGATCCACAGATAGACCGGCTTCTCCGCTTTCCCGGCGATCACCACGGCGTCGTAACCGGCTTTCTTCAGCTCCGCCCCAAAAAACCCGCCGACGTCGGCCTCGCCGTAGCCCCCTGTCAGCGGCGACTTGGCGCCGACGGCGTTGCGTCCGGCGCCGGCGACCGGGACCCCGGTAAACGGGCCCAGTGCAAAGACGAGCAGATTGTCCGGCCCGAGGGGGTCCGCCCCTTCCGGTACTTCGTTCAGAAGATAGTGGGCAATAAAGCCCTGCCCGCCGAGGTGGCGTCTGTAGAATGCTTCTGACGGTTCCTCTACCCCGATCTCACCAGCGGTAAGATTGACGCGCAAAATACGTCCATTATAGCCCTTAGGCATGCTGTAACCTCCAGAATAAGTTTATCGTCCCAGAATTAGGTGTGTACCGATCAATTCACGTGGATGCACGGGTACTGCTTAATGGCATCCTCATTCAAGGTAACTCCCAGGCCCGCGGTATCGGGGAGGACGAATTCGCCATCCACCACCCGATCCTCCAACGCGTCCTCGACGAGTTCGTAGAAGGCCGGGCCGCGATACGGGAACCACTCCTGAATAATGAAGTTCGTTATGCAAGCGTCCAGCTGTACCGAAGCGGCGGTGCAAATGGGGCCGCCGCAATTGTGCGGCTGTATGTGCATATTATAGGTCTCCGCATAGGTCGCTATTTTCTTGACCTCTGAAAGTCCACCCGCCAGACCCAGGTCGGGTTGCAGAATGTCGAGCGCCTGCTTCTCAATATACGGACGGAAACCATAGCGCGTGTAGAGTCGTTCGCCGGCCGCGATGGGGAGGGGGACGTTCTGTGAGACCTTCACCATGCACTCGACATTCATGGCGTCGACCGGCTCCTCATAGAAGAAGGGATCGAGCTCCGCCAGCCGGCGGCCCATCTCTATGGCAGAGGTGGTGCCCAGATTACCGTGCACTTCCACGAGAATATCGACCGTGGGGCCGACCGCCTCCCGCACGGCGGCGACGCGCCGGTAGGCCAGGTCCCCGCGCCGACGGGTGAGCGTGCGTTCCGGATAGCGCGCCTTTCCATCCTTGTCTGCGAAGAAGGGGTCGAATTTAAGCGCCGTAAAGCCATCCGCGACCGTTTTCAGGGCCGCCTCGGCGTATTCTTCTGGACGTGAGCAGAGCTGCAACGCTCCGCTTGTGCCCCGGCTGACATACCAACCGTTGGCGTAGACGCGGATCTTGTCGCGCGTCTTGCCGCCCAGCAGCTCGTAGGCCGGCACGCCGAAAGACTTTCCTTTGATGTCCAGGAGCGCCTCGTCGATAGCGCTGATCGCCCCGTAGACGACCGGCCCTCCCCCTTGCCCCCAGAAGGTCTGGCGGAAGAGCGTGTGCCACATCCTTTCCGTGTGAAAGGGATGGACACCGACAAGAAACTCCTCTACCAGATCCCGGAGCATCCCGATAGCAGCGGATTTGCCGGAGCCGTAGGCCAACGCTACCTCACCCAGGCCATAGAGGCCTTCATCCGTTATCAGGCGCAGAATCACCGGATTCCAGATGGTGGGATGATCAGGAGTAGATAGATCAACGTCGTAAATGTCAGCAGCTGTTATCTTCACGATTCACCTCAATAGATAGGATATAGGGGGAAACTCCCCGGGAATAGTCAGGCCGTCACTTGGTGTTAAGGGCCACAGTATTTGAACGGCCGATGGCCAA
>CAZCPK010000452.1:0-3285 GCA_964500755.1 uncultured Anaerolineales bacterium | reverse complement strand
CCAACATGCCTGCCGGTCGCAGGCGAAGCCCACCGGCTGCGCAGAGCGCGGCAGGTGGGCCAACGCTGAGGTTCCCAGCAGCGCCAGGCAAAGCAGCGCGAGAGGGAGTAGCCGTCGCACGCGCGTTCACCAAGTGGGCCGTTCGTCGGCGGCGACGATGCGCGTGACCGTCCAGCCCTCGTCACCGCGCTCCAGAGTGTAGGTCACGTCGAGGGTGTACGGTCCGCGCGTGTCGAGCTCCTGCATGTCCTCCTCAACGCCGGTTTCGGCGGGGTGTTCGTCGCCCGCGTAAGCATAGAGCGTGTCCTGCCAGCTCTCGCGCACCGTGACCACCGCCAGATCGGGGGATTGTAGGTCGAAGGAGCGATAGTCAGTGCCCATCCACTGCCGTCCCTCGAACTGTTTCTGCGCCCGCAGCGCGTCGATCTCGGCGGTGATGAAGTCTAACGCCTCGCCGCGCGCCTGCCGATTATACTCAGACGCCACGTGAACTGGATCCAGGTAGAAAACGGCTTTGACCCAGGCGCGTTGGAAATCATAGAGCGCGCTTTGCAGAGCGTGATACTCGCCTGCCAGCGTGTAGAAGTTCTCGATCCAATCGGGCGGCGGCGGGGCGTCGCCCGCATCCAACATCTCCCGCCACTTCTCGTCGGTCAGGCGATCGTCAGCCGGCCAAGGGAACTCGTGATACGAGAAGATGCCGCCCTTGGCGATCTGCAGGCGCAAGCTGCCGTCCTCCTCAACCAGGGGGACGACCACGTGAATGTCGTTGATACGCCCGACGCCCACTTCCAGCACGATGGGGGCGGGGATGCCATCGCTCTGCGGGTCGGGATCGGTAGCCACGTCGGCGATGATCGCCGCCTGCGGATCCTCATCCATATAGGGTAGGGCAGCCGGCTCCTCCTCGGGCGCGTCGGCCGAGGCCATCACCAGATGTTCCAGTTCGCCGCCGTAATAGCGGATGCGTTCGTGCTCCTCCTCGGTGAGCGGAACGCCGGTCAGCTCTTTCTCCGCCATCTCCTTGAGCGCCAGCGCCAGGTCTTCGATGCGGGCGAGGCTGTCGGCGTCCTGCTCGCCGAGCAAACTGCGGGAGGCGAGCCCCTCGCGCGTCATCTCCGCCAGCGCTGCAATCCGGGCATAGAACTCGGGGACAGGTTCCACGTAGCCCCGCGCCGGCACCGGATCGGGCGGGGTCGGCATCCAGCCGGCGCCCATCTCGGCGTAGGTCTGCTTGGCGTAGAGGATGGTATCGTGCTTCAGCTCGGCCCAACTACCCAGAGCGGTGTGCAGTTGCTTGTCGCGCCATGCGGTCGATTGCATAAAGGTGGGATAGCCGGGGTCGGGCGCCTCAATAAGCGGGTAGAAGGTGTAGAGCCAGGTGTTGTAGACCGTCTCCGTCCAGTCCTCCTCCGTGAGGCTACCGGTCCAGGCGCGCATCTTGTCCATTTGGAGGGTGTAGCTCAGGTAATGCGTCTCCCCCATCTCGTCCAGCAGCTCGTAGGCGCGCTCCGAGCCCATCGCCGCGAAGATGTCCAATCCTTTGGGCAGGCCCCGCCGATCCGCGCGGGTGCTCACGTTGCGGTAGATCAGCTGACGGAAGATGTAGGCGTCGGGCACGAAGCGCTGGCCCATAAAACGTAGGCCCTTGGTCTGTTCGGTCTCGTCGTCTTGATCGGAGATGACCAGGCCGAGGATGCGCGGCGCGGGCAGCTCCTCGGCGGCGGCGATGAAGGGGTCGAGTCGGGCGTCATCCGCCAGTGTTTCCAGGGCGGGATCTTCGCCGTAGACGGCGTCGATCACCGGGAGGTAATCGCGTGCGGTGAGGTCGTCGCTGCGCCCGACGAGGAAGGCGGTGGGGTCGTAGAGGTCGGCCCACACGTCCAGCGCGGGGCGCTCCCCCACCTGGGTGTACCGCAGGGCCTGCACCAGCAGCAGGGCGGAGCGCGTCTCGGCCCGGCCCACCTCGGCGTTTTTAGTCTTCAGCCGGAAGGTCATGCGCCCGTACCACATCATGCTCTTGAAGTAGGCTTGCAGCGCGTCGCTGCGCGTGTAGTGCCCGCGCGGGATGTACTGGGTGTAGTCCTCGCCGAACTCCAGACCGGGGAAGAGCGGGGAGGGCATAATGTCGGCGGCGTCTTCGACGTTGGCGATTTCGGCCTCCGCCAGCTCGGCGGCGTAGTCGGGAATGGGGAAATCGGGATCGGCGAGCCTGCCGCTCACGGCGATGAAGGCGACGGTGCGCAGGGCGGCATCCTCCCAGGACGTATCGCGCAATTGCTGGTACTGCGTGTCCGCCCGATCGATCAACGCGCGGTTGAGCGATTGCAGCAGTGGGTAGAAGTATTCGGTCTCGGCGGTGCGCAGCGTCTTGTTGAACATCAAGTGATAAACGTGCAACAGCGAATCGCTGGTGACGAAGATGGGAACGTTGGCGTAGCGCGCCTTCTCGTAGAGGGTGAAGAATTCCTTCTCCTGCAAGCCGGGGCTGGCAACGACGCCGTCGCGGGCCAGGCGCGCGCGCTGCTCCTCCGAAAGCGGCATGGGCACGTGGACGTTGCTCAGGTCGGAAGCAATGGCGGGTTGTTCGAGCGCCGGGACAACGCTCACGGGCTGCGGCTTGTAGGGAGCGAAGGCCGCTTGGGCGCGTGGTTGTACTTCCGGGACGTCAGGGGATGGGGGTGGCGACGTCTCCGGCGTCTCTGCAGCAGCAGTGGGCGGCGCCTCGACGGAGGAAGAAGGCGCCGGGGAAGGCGCCGATGAAAGAAGCTGACAGCTGCCCGTTATCAACGTCAATGCCAACACGAGCAAAATAAAACGTAGGTCGGTTCGAGTCTTCATAGAGGTACCCTCCTAATTCAGGTAAATTGAAAACAGAAGATCTTCTCGGATGCATACATGACTCTACTGAAAAAAGCGTCTGAACCACTGAGAAACAGAGAACACCGAAGTAAATATTAAAAAGGTATTTAGCTACCTATCACTTTTAGGCAAAGGTTGATCCATTACGAGATACAATGGGTGCATACGTCTCGAAAGCACAATGTCCTACACAATTTTGTGTAGATGCTCGTAGTTAGCGACGAAGTCGCGTCATAACGCCACTCCGCTACGCTTGCCCTGTGGGGCAATGTCCAAGGACTTCGTGGCTAACTACGAACCTTTGACCTAGAAGTTGGAGGGCTTTACGTAAAATTGTTCATATGTTCACGAAAGTGATAGGTGGCTAGAAAAGGTATTGAGAAAAATTCACAAAATAAGCGTCTTGGGTTAATTTTATTTAAG
>CAZCPK010000451.1:0-3302 GCA_964500755.1 uncultured Anaerolineales bacterium | reverse complement strand
CATCCACAGCCGACCGGGCACACGCTGTGTCGAGACGGAGCGCACCTTCACCGCAGTGGGACCCTCCGGAGGTACGCTCAACGTCCAGGCGCTGAGTTCGGTGACGTGACGCTTGGTCACGCAGTTGGTCGCGGTATCCAGGGTGTCGGCGGGTACGGCGATCCAGTCCGGCGCGACGTAACGGTAGAGACTCAAGCTATTCTCATCGAGACCGTTTACCTCCCAGTCGGCGTAACAGAGCGTAAGGGTGATGTCGAGGCCGGTGGTGATGACCGGCTCAATGGAGACGTGAAAGGGCATCTCGTTCGGATCCGGAGCCCCCCCGCCCGGCGGCTGATTGTACCGGACGACTGTGGTCTCGCCGGGGCCACTGCCCCCTACCCCGTCCTGGATGTAGACCATCGTCGCGCCAAAACGCACCGTTTCGTCCTCCCGCGCCGAGGTCGTGTAGGTCTCGGCGGCCTGCCGCTCGAAGGCGCCGATATCGCACAGCGCGCTGCCGTCACGATCGTAATCCACGGGGCGCGACGCGCCACGTTGGTCGGTAGCGACGACCGCGCCGTCGCCGAACAGCGGGTTGCCTGCGCTGGCGGTGTAGGTGCACGCACCGGCAGCGATCCCGTCGATGGCGTTGCTGCCCGGCAGGAGCATGTGCGTTTTCAGGATCGGTGTGGCGCCCGAAGGCCCGTTATCCTCCAGGGTCATCTCCAGCCCCTCGACAGCGGCTGTGCTGATGCCGCTGCACGCACCGGTGTCGTGGTCGTCGATGAGATTGTTGGCGCCGCCGAGGGTCCCGCCGTCGTTGTAGCAATCCCCGCCCGTACTTCCGGTGAGAATCGAGTTCGAGATATCCCCCGAGACACTAAACGCCGCGTACGCGCCGCCGTTCGCACCCGCGTTTCCGACAAAGGTGCAGTTGACGACCTTCACGGTGGATGAACCCCCAAAACTCGCCGTGGCGAAGATCCCACCCCCGTCGCCGACGGCGGCGTTACCGGAGAGCGTGCTGTTGGCGATGTTCAGCGTGTTGTAAGCGCTGATAATGGCGCCCCCTCGACCACCGCTGCCGATCGCCCGATTATCGGAGAGCGTGCTATTGAGGACGTAGAGCGTGCCACTTTGCGCAGCTATGCCGCCCCCGCTGACAGCTACGTTGCTGATAATCGCGGAGGCGGAGAGCGCGACTTCCCCGTTCGTGCTGTAGATCCCGCCGCCGCTATCGGTCGCGGCGTTGCTGATCACGGAGGAAGCAGCCAGGGTTACAGTTCCTCCGGTGTTGTAGATACCGCCCCCGGAGTGCCCCCTATTATTAAAAAGCGTGGCGCCGGTCGCGGTGAGAACACCTTGATTGCAGATGCCGCCGCTGTGGAACTGCGCCGTGTGGTGACTGACGACACTGTCGGTCAGGGTCAGGTCCCCCAGATTCTTCATACCTCCACAGCCAAAATCGCTGCTGACGTTATAGGCCACGGTGCTCGAGAGAACGTCGACCACGCCGCCCGCGACATAGATGCCAGCGGACCCCTCCGCGGCATTGGTCAGCACCTGGGTGGAGGAGAGTACCACGGAGCCGCCGGCGCTGTAGAATCCCCCGCCGACGTAGAGCGCGGTATTCTGCGAGAGTAGACTGTTTGTCATCGTGAGGGCACCGCTCTCCTGATAGATGCCCCCACCGCAGAGATGACCGTCCTGCTGGACGCCCATGCCCTGATCCGACGTCGCGTTGCCCGCGATCGTGCAGCCCACCAGCGTCAGGTTGCCCAGATTGTAGAGGCCGCCGCCCTTACCCTCAACGGCGTTCTGACCTACCGCGATGTTCTCCGCGACCGTGACGCTCTCCATAGAGAGCGTGCCGGCATTCCGAATCGCCCCACCGCTGCCGCCGGACGCCCGTCCATAGCGCAAGGTCAGGTCCCGCAGCGTCAGGTGGGCGCCGCTGTCGACCACGTCGAAGAGCCGATCCAGCCCGCTGTTCTGATCCGCGCCGGCCTGGACAAAGGTCAACGCCGCTCCGGCGCCCCGGATCTCGACCGCGCCCAGCACGTCGAGGTCGCCGTCGGCGTTGTCGTCCGGGGTGGCGTCGGGCGCAAGTCCCAGCTGATAGACTCCCGCGGGCAACGTGATAACGTACGCATGGGTGGGGTCGGCGTTGGCCCGGCTGATGGCCCCGCGCAGACTACAGTCGCCTGCAGCCGCCGTGCAGGCCCGGTATGCAGCGTCGTCACTGTCCAGAACTGTATCAACCTCGACGGTGATCACGTCCGCCGCGTGGACCGGAACGGTACCCATCGCGAAAAGCGCCAACATCAGCACCAGCCCACCGACCAGCGACGCCTTGAAATATGAATTCACCTTGACCATCATTCTACCCCCTTGTATCCAGCATCAAGCATCCAGCATCAAGCATCCAGCATCCAGCATCCAGTATCCAGCATCCAGTATCCAGCATCCAGTATCCAGCATCCAGTATCAAGCATCCAGCCCTTTAAGCGTCCGCCGGAACTCCGCCGCCGAGAAACCGCTCAGCAGTACCCGGTCGGCCCCGCCCGCTTGCGCCGCGACCAGTTGTCGCTGTGAGCGGACGAGCACGATCCAGCGCGCGTCAGGCAGCCAGGTCTTGAACTGCCGCAGGCGCGCGCTCACGTCCTCTCCACGCACGTTTGCGTCCAGGACGATCAAATCTGGGCTTTCCAGCAGGCAGCAAGAGGAGGAGACGTCATCCGGCACATCCAACAGCACCAGACCCTGAATTGACCTCAAGAACGCGATCAACTCAGGGCGAGGCGCACCGGCGAGCGATAAGACCAGGACTTTCAACACAATAACCCCCATCAGTGATAACTCTATCACAGGCGGAAGCTCGCGTCATTGGTGGCAGGTTTAATTTGAGGTAAAGCTCGCTTTATCTTGGTAGGTGCGAGCTAAACGGAGATTTACGTCCGCCTGTAGGACGGAGGGGCAAGGGGCCGGAGATTACGGTAAAGGTGCAACGCACGACGATTGGGGCATGCTGGATAAAAAGACATGTCAGCGGACGCGAAATGGCCATTTTCAGGCTTTTCAAGGTGCGGCGCACTGGCTACGCCCTAGGCTCTTGTCGGGAATTAGGTGAAGCCCTACATCCGCTTGAGTGGGCTGATCCATTTTCCCGGTTCGTTAGGTTCATACTTTCCTTGCTGGGTGAGAACATTATGGAATATGTAATCTAGACTGTGCATAATCAAGCGCACCCCCCCGTTGAGCAAACACAGCGCTGCCTTTGGCCCCACCCCCTCTTTCCCCCTCCCCACCGCTGGCGCTGT
>CAZCPK010000450.1:0-3331 GCA_964500755.1 uncultured Anaerolineales bacterium | reverse complement strand
TAGCGTTTTTGCCCGTGTATATCCGTGCAAATCCGTGAGCACTTGCAAGCTGTCCTGGAGGCTTCCCTCGACGAGAAAGAGGGGTAGACCCTCTCTTATGTAACCCATAAGAGCCTATGGATAATCACCAAGAGATTCGCTGGACACATAGCACATCGCCACCATCTAAGGAGACATCAGGCAACCGGACTGGTATAGGCAAAAAGTAAACCGGAGACTGGTCCCACAGTCTCCGGTTTTAAGAAGGAGGAGAATCTAACTTGAAACTTAACCCTAAGCCCTAACCACCTCTACTATACCATTGGAACTGTCCACCTACTTGACGCAAACCTTACGCTTTCCTTTCGATTTACAGGGAAAGTACCCATAAAAGGAACAGAAGCGAAAGCAACATGATCATTCGAAAACAAATGAAAACCGGGGGCTGTCCCAAGGCCCCCGGTTTTTCAGAAGGAGGAGAATCTCATGCGTTCCCAAACCCCACATCTGCTTATATTATAAGGGGGTGCACGAGATCGTACTTGACGGAAGTCTTACGCTTTTCTTACGTTATCTTAACCAAACCTAACGAAAAAGGAGAATTAGCGTTATCTGACGTCCGCAGCGCGCCGACGCAATTGACCGCACCCCGCCTGAATTCCTCGACCGCGTCGTAGCCGCATGCTGTAGGAGAGATGTTGGCGATCCAGCACCTCGGTGAAGACCTCGATGCGCGCCGGTGACGACGGCTGGCCCTCATAACCTTCGGTCGGGTTCAAGGGGATAAAGTTGACGTGCGCGAGCATGCCCCGGATGCGGGCTGCCAGCGCCCGGGCCTGCTCCGGCGTGTCATTAACGCCGTCGATCAGCGCCCACTCAAAGGTCACCTGCCGGTTGGTCTTCTCAATGTAGGTGCGTAAAGCGGCGAAGAGCGCGTCCAGGGGATAACGTTGGTTGACCGGCATCAGCTGGCTGCGCAGCTCATCGGTCGCGGCGTGCAGCGAGACTGCCAGGTTGACCTGCAGCTCCTCGTCGGCGAAGCGCTGAATGCCCGGGACGATGCCAACGGTGCTCACGGTCATCCGGCGCTGCCCGAAGTTCACGCCATCGGGATGCATCAGGCGCCGAATGGCGGTCAACGTGTTGGCGTAGTTCAGGAACGGCTCGCCCATCCCCATAAAGACGACGTTGTCGAGCCGCTGCTCCTGTGCTGCCAGCTCGCGCATAAAGTGCAGCGCCTGCGCCACGATTTCGCCGGTCGTCAGATTGCGCACGAAGCCCATCTGTCCGGTGGCGCAGAAGTCGCAGCCCATGGCACAGCCGACCTGGGTGGAGAGACAGGCGCTTCGGCGGTCGATGTAACGCATCAGGACGACCTCGACGCGCTCGCCGTCCGGCATCTCCAGCAGATCCTTACGCGTCTCCCCCGTCAACGAGGTCTGCTGCGCCAACACCGGCGGTACGTAGAGCGCGATCTCGTCGGCCAGCTTGTGACGCAGTGCCTTGGGCAACGAGGACATTTCCTTGAAAGAAGTCGCCAGATGTTGATAGATCCAGGTCCAGACCTGCTTGGCGCGATAGCCAGGTTGCCCCCAACTCGTGACCAGACGCTCCAGTTCGGCAAGGTCCAGATCGTAAACGTTCGGTTTCTCACTCATATCTAACTCTTTTCTTCTGTGTGAATCCTAGGAGTCCCGCAGCACCACGCCGCGGCCCCCAGGTCCTTACGTAAAACGACGCGCCCAAAAAGCACTAGGGCAGCGTCCGCCAAATTTTTATCAACGCCGCAAGGTCCTCAAAGACCAGATCCGGATGGATGGGCGAGTGTGGCAGATCGTCCCGACCGTGGATGCCGGAGAGCATCAACACGCCGGTCATGCCCAGACGTACGCCGCCCAGGATGTCCGTATCGAGCCGGTCGCCGAGCACGACGGTCTCCTCGGGCGCCACCTCCATGCGGGCCAGCGCCTGTCGATAGAGGATCGGCTCCGGCTTTCCCGCGACGACCGGCATCACGTCCGTCGCCGTCTCCAACATAGCCAGTTGCGCTCCCGCGCCCGGTACGAGCCCCTCTTCGCTGGGGAAGGTAGCGTCCGGATTGGTGCCGATAAATGGAGCGCCGCCGCGAATCAGAAGGGCGGCCTTGGCCATCCGCTCCCAGGTCAGGTCGGGGTCCCAGCCCACGACGACGTAGTCGGCCTCGTCGCCATCGGAGAGACGGAACCCCCGTTCTTCCAGAGCCTGGAGGACCCCGGGGCCGCCCACGGGGTAGACCAACGCGCCCGGTTCGGCGATCTCGGCAAGATGATCGGCAGCGGCTATGGCGGAGTTGAGGACGTGTGTCTCATCCGTCTTCACGCCAAAGCCGGACAACTTGGCGACGTACTGATCCGGCGTGCGGCTCGAGTTGTTGGTGATGAGCGTATAGGGGAGCGCCCGCGCCGCCAGGAAGTCGAAGAAGTCCTGCAGACCGGGCAACGCCTGCCCGCCGCGCCAGAGGACACCGTCCATATCACAGATCACGGCGCGAACACCCTGAAGGACATCGGCAGGATCCTGCGTATCACCGATCTCCGCCTTCAACTGCGCGTACGCCTCCGGCGTGTCGACGTCGCGCAACACCCACGGGTCGTCGACCGGCAGCGGGCAGAGGCGATCCTCATGTCGAGCAAAGAGCGTGCGTCCGCCCACGTCACCGGAGAGCCGGGCCAGCTCGGGGAAGAGCGCTCGACCAAAGAGTACCGGTCCCGCGCGCTCGCCTTCCCCCGTCGGCACGACGATGTCGGCGTCACAGCGCTCCCAACGCCGGACCAATGACTGTAAGAATTGCGGGGTCAGACAGGGCTGATCCACCGGCAGGAAGAGGGCGGCCTCGACGCGGGGCGGAAGAGCCGACAATCCCACGGCCAAACTCGTGCTCACGCCGGCCTCCCAGCGATAGTTGCGGAGGATCTGCACCGGACGCGACGCGACGGCGTCACGCACACGCTCCGCCTCGGCGCCCACCACCACAACGGTGGGGGAAAGCCCCGCGCTCCAGGCCGCGTCGGCGACGTGAGCGACCAACGGACGTCCTTGCCAATCCAATAACTGTTTCGGGCTCCCGAAGCGGGTGGAACCACCGGCGGCCAAAATGACCGCCGCTACCTCAGCATCTGGCATCGCTTGCTCCTCTCAATAACGTGGCTCCGGCGACAGGCTTCTCCCGAGCCAGCTGTAACCGGGGTCATTGTACCTGGGGAGAGCACGCTCGACAAGCCAGTCCCCCCCGGCAAACGAAGCGGTTCTAAGGCTTGCTAAGGTTGCTCAGCGCCTCCTGGCAACGCGTACCCCGGTCATCAACCCGGCTGCG
>CAZCPK010000449.1:0-3340 GCA_964500755.1 uncultured Anaerolineales bacterium | reverse complement strand
AGCCCGCTCATAGAGAAACAGATGTAGGGCTTCACCTAATTCCCGACAAGAGCCTCTTTTTTTGTGTCCCGTTACCAGGGCCAGATGGGCACCGCGTCTTGATCCCAGATGAAGAGCGGCAGGTAATAGCGATAGGGCCACGGGGTCAGCGCAAAGTTTTGCGTGATGATCTCGTTGCTCGCCAGCGTCACGGGGACAGTGACCGGGACGTAGTCGGGATGTCGAGCGGTCACCGTGTAACTCCCCGTGCGTAGCGGAAGCGCGTAGGCACCTGTGACGTCCGTCGTGGTCGTGACCGGCGCCCCGCCGCTCACCGCCTCGATGGTCACCGCCGGGAGCGGCATCGCCGTCACCGTCTCGGTGACCGTGCCGCGGAGCGTGGCCCACTCCTCGGACAGAGTGACCCACGCGGCGAAGGACGGCCCCCAGTTACCCGCCGCGTCCTGACCCCGCACGTAGACGAGGCGGCGGCCCGCCGGAAGTCCCATCGTCGACAGCGTCCCCGTCACGTCCTCGCTGACCGCGTCAAAGACCCCGTTGACCGCGCCCAACGCCTGGGCCGTCCCCCCGCGCCAGGGCGGCGCGTCGAGGTACGCCTCCGCCGCCTGTATCGTCTGTCCCCCGTTCTCCCCATCGTCCACCGTCGCCGTGATCACCACGCGCTGCTCCGGCGTCACCAGCGCCGTAATCTCCGAAACATCGGGGCCGAAGGGCGCTTGATACGGTGCCCGCGCCACGCGCGCCGCGTAGCACAGCGCCTCCAGGTTGGGCGCGACCAGCGCGTCGTAGTCGGCGCAGTCCGGGTAGAAGTAGTCGCCGATCTCGAAGGTGTAGGCGGGCACGCCCAGCGCGCCGTAGACCCAGTCGTCGGTCGTACCGCTGGCCCGGTAGAGATCGCTGGCCTGCTGCGCCGTGTAGCTCGTGAAGCTCGCCAGCTTCTCCCCCAACGCGGCGAGGGCCACAGCGTTGGGCGCAGCGTCGTAGGTATCGCCCCAGGGCCAGAGCACCAGCCGCCCGTAACTGTGCAGCGAGATGACGAGCCCATCGGCGTCGGCAGGCGCGGGCGTCGTGCGGTCGTCGGGACGATAATCGGTCAGCCGATCCTGCAGATAGGCCATCAGCGCCTGCGTCTCCGGCTCCGAGGCCGCGCTCGGTCCCCGGTAGGTCTCATAGCAAGGATGGGTGCTAGCGCCCGCCCCACCCCAGCCAAAGGGAAAGTTTCGGTTGAGGTCAGCGCCCTGGTTGAGCGGGTCACACGCGCCGTAAGGCTGGGTGTTCTTACGCCACCACGTCCACGGCGCGCCGCCCTCGTTCTTGACGTGCCCGTCGGGATTACCGCTGAGCACCACAGCGATCTCGTGTTCGTCCAGCAACCAGGTGACGTCGGGATCGTCGCCGTAGCTCGCCAGGAGCATTTCGACGAACTGCGCGGCGACCTCGTTGGTGATCAGCTCGCGCCCGTGAATGTTCGCCAGCAGGAAGAAGAGGGGCTTGTCCCCGATGATAGTCCGGTTGGTCAGCTGCAGCACGGTGAGCGGGCGTCCCTCGTAGCTCTGACCGATCTCGACGGCCTGTGTCAGCGTCGGATAGGTGGAGGCCCAGGATGCTAGCTGCGCGTCGAGCTCGGCGACGGTGCGGTAGCACTCGGCGCCGGGGATGGCGGCGGGGGTGAACGTCGTCTCACGCTCGAAGGTAAACCCGTGCTCCCATAACCACTGCTGCTGCGGCACGTTGACGTAGGCCCGCAGGTAACCCGCGTCGGGGTGCACCTCCCAGATATCCAGCGTCGCCAGCGCGTCCAGCTCCGCCGGTGAGGCGAAGGGAAGGCGGACGACGCCGGGCTCCAGGACCTGCAAGGTGACGGGCATGGTTGCCAGCAGCCCTTCGGTACCGGCGTCACGCAACTGCAGCGTGGCGGTGTAGAGGCCCCGGCGCATCCCTTGCGTGTTAAACGTGACCGCTACGTCCGTCGTCGCGCCGCTCGCCAGCGTCGTTGTGGCGGGGCGCTCCGCCAGCCAGGGCACGTCGTCCCAGCGCTGGGCGTCCGCCACCGCCTGTCGCGCGTTGACCCGCCCCCAGCCGAAGGCGTTGTTAGGCACCAGGTCGAAATCCTCGTTGCCGCAGCCGGAGTCATAGGGTTTGGGATCCGCAGACGCCTTGAGCACGTCCTCAATGACGTCGGGGCGGCCGACGAGCCCGGGATTGGCAGCCATGATCAGCGCCGCCACGCCGGAGACGTGAGGCGTCGCCATGCTGGTGCCGCTCCAGGTGCTGTAGGCGGTATCGGACCATCGGATGGACGACCGCACGCCGGCGCCGGGCGCCGAGACCTCCGGCTTGATGTCGGCGAACTCGGTCAGACGCGGGTCGGGGTCGTCGGTGGGACCGCGCAGGCTAAAGGAAGCGATGTTATCGCTGGAGTCCGTCGCGCCGACGCCCGTCACCTGGTGGTGGCGCGCGGGATTGCCCACGGTGTTGCACGCCACGTCGGGATAGGTCGAGTAGCCGCAGTTTCCGGCGTTGCTGTTGGCGAAGGCGGTGTAGATCCCGGCGGCGCGCCAGGCGTCGATGACGTCCTCGAAGAAGTCGGTCGTCTCCTGCTCGCAGTCGCCCCAGGAGTTGTTAACCAAGTGCGGGCGCCGGGCGGGGTCGCAGGCGGCGCTGCCCGGCGTCACGCCCACGGGACAGGGCGCCAGCAGCCACTCGCCGCTGGAGATCAGGTCAACGTCGGAACAGTCGCTGCCGTCACAACCGTCGGCGGCGATCCACCGGGCGCCCGGGGCAACGCCCACAACGGCGCCCGCCTCGGTCTCCGCGACGATGGAGCCCATGGTGTGCGTGCCGTGTCCGTGGTCGTCGTAGGGCGCCGTCGCGCCCTGGGGATCGTACCAATTGTAGTCGTGCGAGAATCCGCTGCCGTCGTAGCCACGGTAGTGCGGGGCCAGCGCCTCGTGCGTGTAGCGCACGCCAGTGTCGATGTTGGCAACGACGATGCCCGCGCCGCGCGTCTCTGCCCACGCCGCGGGCGCCTCGATCATCGCTAGATTCCAGGGCGCGTCCATGAGCGCGCCCCCCGTAGTCTGGATCACGCCGCACTCGACCGGCTCGGGGATCGCCAGCACCTGCGGAGCGCGGATGCGGACGACGCCCTCGATGCCCTGCAAGCGCCGGAGCGTATCGAGGTCACCGCCGCGGACGTAGAGCGCATTGACGATCCAGTGCGGCGTGGAGTCGATACCGGCCCGATCGAGGTAAGCGCGGGCCGGGGCCTGCGACCGCGCCGCGACCGCGCGCAGCGCGTCGTAGAACATGCGGTGAACAAGCTCCCACTTGTCGCTGC
>CAZCPK010000448.1:1061-3355 GCA_964500755.1 uncultured Anaerolineales bacterium | reverse complement strand
GCCGGCCTCGATAAAGGCCTCGACCAGGCCCTCGCGCAGCGCGTCGAGGTAGACCTGCTGGGTGCCGGGGATGACGATGCAGCGCACGTCCCCGTGGACGCGCTGACCGTCCAGCACCTCCGCTGCCGCCCGCAGATCCTCCAGGCGCCCGTTGGTGCAGGAACCGACGACGGCCTGGTCGATGCGGACGTCTCCCGCCGCGCGGGCGGGCCGGACGTTCTCCGGCAGGTGCGGGAAGGCGACCACCGGCTCGATCTCACTGACGTCGATCTCCAGAACGCGCGCATACGTCGCGTCGGGATCGGCGGCGACGACCTGCGGCGGACGCTGGGCACGTCCCTCCACGTAAGCGCGGGTCGTCGCGTCCACGGCGAAGAGCCCGGCCTTGCCGCCCGCCTCGATGGCCATGTTGGCCATGGTGAAGCGGTGATCCATGGAAAGCGCCTCGACGACAGGTCCGCCGAACTCCAACGCCTGGTAGCGTGCGCCGCTGACGCCCAGCTCCCCGATGGTATGCAGGATCAGATCCTTGCCGCCAACGTAAGGCTGCCGTTCCCCAGTGTAGACGACGCGCACCGTCTCCGGGACGCGCATCCAGATCTCGCCCGTCGCCATGGCGACGGCGATGTCGGTGGAACCCATGCCCGTGGCGAAGGCGCCCAGCGCGCCGTAGGTGCAGGTGTGCGAGTCGGCGCCGACGACAATGTCGCCCGGCGTGACCAGTCCCTGCTCCGGCAGCAGGACGTGCTCGATGCCCATGCGCCCCACGTCATAGTGGTGCGGGAGCGATTGACCCCGGGCGAAACGGCGCACAGCCGCGCACTGCTCGGCGGACTGGATGTCCTTGTTCGGGGCGAAGTGATCGGCGACGAGGACGACGCGCTCCGCGTCGAAGACGCGGTCCACGCCGAGCTTCTCGAACTCGCGGATGGCGATGGGCGCGGTGATGTCGTTGGCTAAGACTACATCAACGTTGACTTCCACCAGCTCACCGGCGCGCACGCTCCGCGCCCCCTCGACGACGTGCGCGCCGATGAGCTGTTCGGTTAAGGTAAATCCGCTCACCTCATCCCCCTACTGCGCGCCGTTGCCGTGGTGACCGTTACCTTTATGGCCGTTGCCGTGATGTCCGTTCCGGCCGAACTCATGGTCCAGCCCGCGCTGATCCCACTTCATGGCCCAGCCCTGCGGCTCCGCAAAGGTCTTCCAACTGTGTCCGTTGGTCCGGGGCTTGGTCGTCGTGCTGCGCTTGGTCCGTGTTCCGGTCTGCGATTTCATTGCGCTCCTCCTGTTGGGTAAAAGTAAACCAAATGCTAAGACGTGTAATAAAAACGTACTCTGTTCCATCAGCCAACGGCTGCGACGGCGACGTCTGCTCGATCCTCTGTCCTCACCTCCCGCTGGTCCTCCTTTCTCGCCGCGATGAGTCGATTGAGGGCGAAGAGATAGGCTTTGGCGCTGGCGACGACGATGTCGGTGTCGGCGCCGTGACCGCTGAAGACGGCGCGGCGCAGCCCCGGGTCCTCGGCACGGATGCGGATGGTGACGCGTCCGACGGCGTCGATGCCCTCCGTCACGGCCTCGATGGCGAACTCGATCAACTCGTTGGGCACGCCAACGATGCGGTTAATGGCGCGGTAGACGGCGTCCACCGGGCCGGTACCGTAGTCAGCGTCACAGAGCACGTCGCCGTCCGGCCCGCGCAGGCGAACCGTGGCCGTGGGGATGCTCTGGTTGCCGCAGGCGACCTGCACCTGCTCCAGCCGGTAGGCTTCCTCGAAGAAGACCTCCACCTCGTCGGCGACGATGGCCTCCAGATCGCGGGTAGCGACGGTCTTCTTCTTGTCGGCCACTTGCAGGAACCGCCGGTAGATCTGCTCGAACGCCTGGTCGTCGAAGGTGTAGCCCAGTTCCCCCAACCGGTGCCGCAGTCCGGCCCGGCCCGAGCGCGCCGACAGGATGATCTCGGAATCGGGCACGCCGACGCTGCGCGGGTCCATGATCTCGTAGGTGGTCCGCTCCTTGAGCACGCCGTCCTGGTGGATGCCCGACTCGTGCGCGAAGGCGTTGGCGCCGACGACGGCCTTGTTGGGCTGCACCGGGATGCCGGTCAGGTGGCTGACCAGGCGGCTGACGGGATAGATGCGCTGCGTCTCGACGTCGGTGTCCAGGTGGAAGAAGCGGCGGCGGGTCTTCAACGCCATGACGACCTCCTCCAGCGACGTGTTGCCCGCCCGCTCGCCGATGCCGTTGACCGTCACCTCGACCTGCCGGGCGCCGTTGTGGATGCCCGC
>CAZCPK010000448.1:0-1051 GCA_964500755.1 uncultured Anaerolineales bacterium | reverse complement strand
AAAATGTGGAAGTTACATTTCACGTGGATATGAAGCCGGCGATGGATCCCGCCAGCGTGTTAGCCGTCGCCATGCCCAGATCGTTGTGGCAGTGGACGGAGACGGTGGCGTGGTCGATGTTGGGCACGTGGGTGACGATGCCGTGGATCAGCGCGCCGAACTCCTCGGGCGTGGTGTAGCCGGTGGTGTCAGGGATGTTGACGACGGTGGCGCCCGCGTCGATGACGGCCTCCAGCACGCGATAGAGATAGGCGGGGTCGGCCCGCCCGGCGTCCTCGGCGTAGTACTGCACGTCGTCGACAAAGCGCCTGGCGTAGCGCACGGCCTCAACGCCCTGCGTGAGCGCCTCCTCGCGCGTCATGCGGAGCTTGCGCCGCACGTGGACGTCGGAGACGCCCAGCCCGGTGTGGATGCGGGGGTGCGCCGCGTCCTGCAACGCCTCGGTGGCCGTGTCGATGTCCTCCTGGCGCGCCCGCGTCAGCCCGCAGATGGTGCAGGTGCGGATCTCCCGCGCGATGCGCTGCACGGCCCGGAAATCCCCCGGCGACGAGATGGGAAAGCCGGCCTCGATCACGTCCACGCCGAGCGCCTCCAGCGTCCGTGCGATCTCCAGCTTCTCCTCCACGTTGAGCGCCGCGCCCGGCGACTGCTCGCCATCCCGCAACGTCGTATCAAAGACGATCACCCGATCCCGAATGTCAACCTCTCCCTCGTCCATACGCTCCTCCTAAAAATGAGTTAAAAGTTATAAATTGCAAGTTTCGGTGCGCGCTACCGATTCTCTGGGCGCAGCGCGCGCACCGCTGATCCGGCCTGCCAGAACTCCGACTCGCGCATCTCGGCCAGTTCTTTTTCCAGGCGCTCCTTGTAGTCGGGCGCGCTGTTGGCCTCGAGCACGATCCGCGTCTCCTCGCCGGAGACGACGCTCTCGTAGAGCTCGTCGAAGACCGGCTCGACGGTCTCCCGGAAGCGGTGCCGCCAGTCCAGGGCGCCGCGCTGGGCCGTGGTGCTGCAGTTGGCGTACATCCAGTCCATGCCGTTCTGCGCCACC
>CAZCPK010000447.1:0-3384 GCA_964500755.1 uncultured Anaerolineales bacterium | reverse complement strand
CGCGAGTTCGCCGACATCTTCCGGCGCGGCATCCCGCCCCGCGAGGCGACGATCTACGTCACCGTCACCTCGAAGCGTGACCCGGCGCACGCGCCGCCCGGCTGCGAGAACTGGTTCGTGCTGGTCAACGCGCCGCCGCTGGGCACGGGCTTCGACTGGTCGGCGGAGGCCGAGGCGTACGGGGACGCCCTGCTGGCCCAACTGGCCGACTTTGGTTACGACGTGCGCGACACGCTCCGCGTGCGGCGCACGCTCACGCCCGAGTACATTCGCGATCAGACCGGGGCATGGCGCGGCGCGCTCTACGGCGTCTCCTCGAACAACCCGCTGGCTGCGCTACGGCGTCCCCCCAACCGCAGCCGCGACGTGCGCAGGCTCTACTTCGCCGGCGGCACCACACACCCCGGCGGCGGCGTGCCCCTGGTCACGCTCTCCGGTCGCACTGCGGCGCGCATGCTGCTGGAGGATCTAAAAAGGCGTTGACGATCCCAGCTGATACTTCTATAATCAAGGTAGGAAGCTTGACCAAGATCCAAAGGAGAGAAAGGGGGAACAACATGGTGACACGGGAAATGTTAAAAGCAGAAATCGATTTAATCCGAGAGGAACACCTCCAAATTCTCTACCGCATCGTGAAAGCATTTGAAACACGCGAAGCGGGAGAGATGTCTACTGCCGATTGGACAGCCTTTGTTGAGGAAACGTACGGCAGTTTGTCCAACGCTCCTATCGCACGCGAGCCACAAGGCACATATGAGAGACGCGAATCCCTGAAATGACTTACCTACTCGACACAAATGCATGTATCAGATACTTGAATGGACAAATTATGACTCTGCGCCAACGTCTGATGGGAACAGATCCCAAAGATATCGCATTATGTTCAATTGTGAAAGCCGAGCTCTACCATGGAGCCTTAAAAAGCGCTCGTCCTTCGGAGAACCTCACGAAACTTCAGAAGTTCTTCAAGCCGTTTGTCTCCTTGGACTTCAATGATGACGTTGCCATGACGTATGGGGAGATCCGCACAGATCTAGAACGTAAAGGTCAAGTCATCGGGCCTAACGATCTCATGATTGCCGCCACTGCAAAGACATACGAGATGACGCTCGTCACGCACAACGTCCGTGAATTCAGCCGCGTGCCCGGGTTGGACCTCGAGGACTGGGAAACACCTTAAGAATCACATCTGATGGTACTGGCGGACGTGAGCTCATGAAATGGGGCCGGTACGTCGTCGCCGCTGTCTGGCTCTACGCAGCACTTATCCTGACCTGGCTTCTACTGCGCACGTGGCTGGGTGATACTCTCTGGTGGCTGGCGCTACTCAACGCCTTTGTGCCGTTCCTCTTCGCACCGCTCGTGATTTTCCTACCTCTCGGTCTGCTGATCCGACGCCGGGCCTTCTGGCTCGGCGCCGCCATACCTACCACGGTTTTCCTGCTGCTCTACGGCGGTCAGTTCGCGCCGCGACCCAACCACTTCATTGAGGAAGATGAAACGTTCTCCCTGATGACCTTCAACGTCTGGGGATGGAGCCAGTCCCCAGAGACGGCCCACGTCATCAGCGCGGAAGGCTTGCCCGATATCGTGGTATTGCAAGAACTGACACCCGAGATGGCAGAGATAGTGCTGGCGGAGGTAGAAGAGGCATATCCTTACCGTTTGTTGGAAACGAAAGCAGGACATCGCGGCATGGGCATCCTGAGCCGCTATCCGTTGGAAGCGCGCGACGCCGACGATTTGTCGTCTCCGTGGTGGCGCATGCAGGTCGCCGAGGTACAAATTGGAGCGCGGGACTTCACACTGTACCACTGCCATCCGGAGGGCACCAACGTGTTGTATTTTGTAGAAGCGCAGCTGGCTGTCTCCGAAGAAGTGATGGCAAGCTTTGCAGCGCGAGAGCGGATGATGGAAGCTCTTAAAGCCGATATTGAAGCGCGGGGACAAGCGGTGATTGTTGCAGGCGATTTCAACACCACGGACCAGAGCGAAGCGTACCGCATCCTTACGCAGGATCTGCGAGAAGCCCACCACGCCGTAGGCTGGGGCTTCGGTCACACGTTTCCGGCGTACCGGGGCAGCTATCGCGGGGTGCCTATACCAGCCCGGCTGATGCGGCTGGACATGGTCTTCCACACACGCGACCTTATGGCGTTGAGCAGCCGCATCGGTACAGCGCACGGAGAGTCGGACCATCTACCGGTTATCGTCAAGATCAAATGGCGTGAGTGATCGTCCAACAGATATAGCGCGGAGCAAATTTGTCGGAAATATACAACTCTTATCGGAGATCTTCAACTCCCCAGATCGTGATATAATTTGAGCAGTAAACCGTGTTCCCGCTCAAGGAGAAAGACATGCTCGACCTCTCCAAGATGCTTCTTGATGGCCTGATCCTTTCTACTTTAGCGTCTGCCTTCATCGTGATCACCCTACGCCTCAACCCGCGGATCTGGCTGCAGGACTACCCCGAGGACATCCAGGCCCGGGTTCCGCCGAAGACGGAGCAGGAAAAGCGGTTCTCGCTCATCTTGGGCATCCCCTTCTTGCTGCTGTTGGTGGCCGGGCCTTTGATCTCAACGCTCGCGCTGGAAGCCCGCCACCCGGAAAGCGCGACGTTTTTCCCCCTCGCGGTCAACGCCTTCGGCGTGGCCTTCGTCTTCAACGTCGTGGACTGGCTGATTCTGGACTGGTTGATGTTCTGCACCCTCACGCCGCGTTTCATCGTCATTCCGGGGACTGAGGGCGCGGATGGCTATAAAGATTATAGCTATCACTTCCGAGGCTTTCTGATCGGCACAGTCTTTTCCGCAGTAGTAGGATTGATCATTGGGGCCGGCGTCTGGTTTGTATACATCCCTGTTGGAACGTTCTAACGTTCAAAGGAATCTCATCGCTATGCGCGTCACTTTTCTCGGAACATCCGCCGCCAACGCTTATCCCGAGGCCTTCTGCCGCTGCGATAACTGCACGCGCGCCCGCGCGCTCGGCGGACCGAGCCTGCGCAAGCGGTCGGCGGCGCTGGTTAACGACGATCTGCTCATCGACCTGGGGCCGGACGTGATGAGCGCGGCACAGCTGCACGGCGTCCCCCTGACGGGCGTGCGTTACTGCCTGCAGACCCACGCCCACGCCGACCACCTCGACACGTCGCACTTCCTCTCCCGCAGCCCGGGTTACGGCGTCGTCGGCGCGCCACGGCTACACTTCTACGCCTCGGCGGGGACGCTGCACGCGGCGGCGCACCGCCTCGAGCGCGACTGCGCCCCGCACAGCTTCCGCTCGCCGGAAACCGAGGCGCGGCTCAACCTGAAACTGCACACCGCCAACAGCTGACATCCTCTCTGAGGTGTAGATGAGAGGTATCTTGTCAACAAGCCT
>CAZCPK010000446.1:0-3387 GCA_964500755.1 uncultured Anaerolineales bacterium | reverse complement strand
ACAGGAAGCGCGTGGCAAACGTTGCCTTTGCATCCGGCGAAATCCCAAAGAGCCGTGGGTATCTGGCATGAGGGTCCGACTTATGATTATCTTGAGCCACGAGCAAAAACGACAAGAGATAGCAGAAACCCGGTGCGCGAGGTACAGCCCACCAGGTTCTACTTCTGTCTTTGGTCACAGTGAGGAAGAGAGCTCGCTTGGGCTAGAGCAGGCGCGACTTCTCCTTCTGGCGCGGCGTCTTGACGACCAGGAAACGGAAGACGGCGTCACTCTCGTTCCACAGACGGTGCGGAATGCGCGCCGGGCTGTCGATCAGCTGATCCTTGTGGACGCGGGCTTCCTCTCCGCCAATCTCGACGACGCCCTCGCCCTCCAGGACGTAGAAGAAAGCGTCCACGGGCGTGAGGTGCAGCTTGAGCGCCTCGCCCGGCTGCAGTGTGATCATCACAGTTTGCACGTGTTCGGTGCTGTGCAGCGGTTTGGCGCTGACGCCGTGCGCGTTTTCCATATCGGGTACGTCAAATGCGTCAGTAATCTTCATCGTTTACAACTCCTTTTTGAAGTTAAGTGTAAGGCACAACCTCAGCAGATTAAGCGGATTAAGCAGATTTGTATGTGCAATAGGCGAAACCTGGAGGATTTTGACCCTCTCACGGTTAAAGCAGGCAATAATCAGACCTCAACCAATGATACATGGAACAAATCTACTTCATTTGCTGAGAAAAATGGCTAAAGCTCTCCGGTAACTGGGTAAGCCCCACGACTCTCCCAATCAGACGACCAGGGCCGCCATGTCCTCACCGAAGAGGCCCAGCCGATCATCGGGGCGGACGACGTGCTCCGCGTCCCAATTCCAGACGTCCTCCTGAGCCTGCCGATATTGGAGCCAGGGCGCCATGCGATTGCGGGTCACGAGCAGCCGACCGTTGAGGAAGATGTGGTGCACCTCCTTCAGCGGCACGCCGATTCGGGAGAGCAAGCTCTTCACCGTCTCATCGGGCCGCGGTTCCACCCGCAGCACGCCCGTCGCACCCGACCGCGCGTTGTCCACCTTGTGCTGCAATCTTCCGTACAAGTGAATATCAACCATAACGTCTCCTTTAGCCATCTAACAGGCGTTTCTCGCCCTCGAGCCGGCGAATGTCGGCGACGTCCTGCGTCACCTCGATGGTGCCGCGATAGGCGCCTTCCGCGTCGCGCAGCGCGAAGTAGCGGATGTGCACAAACATCTCGTTCATCTGGATCCAGAATTCAGCGACGTCCCGTGCCCCGGCGCGGAAGTCGTCCAGGATCTCCTGCACCTTGTCGACGCTCTGCGGCGGGTGACAGTTCTGCACCTTGCGACCGATAATCGCCGGCGACCGCTGGAAGATGCGTGTCTCGCCCTGGGTGAAGTAGCGAACCTCGTCGCGCTCGTCGACGAAGGTGACGTCCACCGGCAGCGCCCGCAGCAGCATATCGATCTGCGGCACGCTCAGCTGACCGACGTTGAGCTGGATCAACGCGCCGACCGCGCCCGCCACGGGCGCCTCCGTCGCCGCCGAGAGCTCCGGGGCCTCAGAACGCTCCGGTTCCGGCGCTGACTGTGGCTGCCACTGATTGCCGGGCAGCGCGTAGCTGTATCCGATCTCGTCACCCTGGGCGCGAACCTCGGCCCATTCTCGCTCCGTAAGTCGCTGCAGCGCCGCGGGGAAGAGGATCTTCTCCTCCTTGTAGATCATGTCGCGGATGGCGCGCTCCATTTCCGTGAAGCGCTCCCGTACCTCGGCGGCCCGGTCGGCGGGCGCTTCGCCAGGACCCTGCTCAAGCAGTTGGGTCAGCGTCTTCCACTGCTCGCGGATCTCGTCGTGGACGCCCCACATCACCTTGGCGGGCCCGCTGAAGTCGTGACGCTCCAGGTAGGGGAAGAGAATGTTCTCCTTGCGCAGGTAGTGGGTGTCGTACTCCAGCAACTTTTGCGCCCAGGTCTGGGCCGCCTGCCAGCGGGCCTCGTCGTCGGGTTGCTCAACCAGCGACGTTATCGCCGCCTCCAGATCGTCCAGGACGCGCTGCACGCCCAGGTTCTCGGCACGGTAGGTGAAGACGGGATGCCCGGGAATAGTCTCTGACGGACGTTGCTCGTCCAGGGAGTCGCGGAAGACGGCGACGTGCACGTCGCACAGCGGCTGGATCTGCTCCGGGTCGAGCCCCTCCTCGACCAGCGCCTGCTCGATACGCACGATCTCGTCCGGGCCGACGTCCGCCAGCAGCGCCGAAAACTCCTCCTTCACCGCCTCCACCGCCGCCCCCGCGTGCAGCCGCCGGATGATTTCTTTCAACTTCTTGGTTCTCTGTGATGGATTATCAATGTACTCGCTCATGACGACCTCCTTGCCTGTATCGTCAATGGATTTGACGGATGGAACGGATCAGGCATGATCCGTTCCATCCGCCGATATTCACTTTTCGGATTACGCTCCGGCGGTGATGGCCGCGAGGTCCTCTTTGACCTCACCGATGGGCTGGATGTCGAAGTTCTCCACCAGCACCTTGACCACGTTGGGTGAGAGGAAGGCGGGAAGCGTCGGGCCCAGGCGGATGTGCTTGACGCCCAGGGAGAGCAGCGCCAGCAGCACGATCACGGCCTTTTGCTCGTACCAGGCGATGTCGTAGGCGATGGGTAGCGCGTTGATGTCGTCGACGTCGAAGACCTCGGCCAGCTTCTGGGCGATGTAGATGAGGGAGTACGAGTCGTTGCACTGCCCCGCGTCGAGGATGCGGGGGATGCCGCCGATATCGCCTAGGTCGAGCTTGTTATAACGGTACTTGGCGCAGCCCGCCGTCAGGATAACGTGATCCCCAGGCAGGCCCTCGGCGACGTCGGTGTAGTACTCGCGCGAGCGCTGCCGACCATCACAGCCGGCCATGACCACGAAGCGCTGGATGTCGCCCGCCTTGACGGCCTCGACGACCTTGTCGGCCACGCTCATGACGGTGGCGTGGGCGAAGCCGATGGGAATGGCGCCTGCCTCCAGCGGCTGCGGCTCCCCGGCGGCCTGCGCCGCCTCGATCACGGCGCTGAAGTCCTTGGGCGCGCCGTTCTCCCGATCGGGGACGTGATGCACGTCGGGCCAGCCGACCAGGCCCGTGGTGAAGAGCCGGTCCTGGTAGCTCTCCTTGGGCGGCACGAGACAGTTGGTCGTCATCAAGATAGCGCCGCCGAAGGCCTCGAACTCCTCGCGCTGGCGCCACCAAGAGCCACCGTAGTTGCCCACGAAATGATCGTATTTCTTGAACGCGGGATAGGCGTTGGCGGGCAGCATCTCACCGTGCGTGTAGACGTTGACGCCGGTGCCCTCGGTCTGCTCCAGCAGCTCCTCAAGGTCGCGCAGATCGTGTCCGCTGATC
>CAZCPK010000445.1:0-3425 GCA_964500755.1 uncultured Anaerolineales bacterium | reverse complement strand
GGAGTGGCGGGGGTGGACGTCGGCGGGAGGGTGGGGGTGGGAGACGGTGTAGAGGTGAGAGGCGGGCGGCAGGCGGTCAGCACCAGGACGAGCAGCAGCCACCCGTACCGAAGCCGCGCTGTTCTGTCTCCTTGATTAGCGTGACGTTTTATTTTCACCTATTTCTCCCCATGAGATGACAATAACGTTCAAACGTTAGAACGTTGCAACACCTTGACCCAATTCGCTCATTCGCCTGGAATGAAGTATAATCTCAACGTCGAGAGTCAACAAGGAGGCAACGCATGCGCATTCTGATTACAGGAGGCGCCGGTTTTATCGGTTCTCACCTCTGCGATCGCTATCTGGCCGACGGTCACGAGGTGATCGCCATGGACAATCTGAGCACCGGCTCGGAGGCCAACATCGCGCATCTGGCAGGGCACGAGCGCTTTGACTTTATCAAGCACGACGTCACCAATTACATCTACGTCGAGGGCGACCTGGACATGGTGCTGCACCTGGCGTCGCTGCCCAGCCCCGTCGACTACCTCAACTACCCGATCCAGACGCTCAAGGTCGGCGCGTTGGGGACGCACAACACGTTAGGGCTGGCGCTCAACAAGGACGCGCGTTACCTGCTGGCGTCCACCTCGGAGGTCTACGGCGATCCGCTGGAGCACCCGCAGGCCGAGGATTACTGGGGTAACGTCAACCCGGTGGGCCCCCGGGGCGTCTACGACGAGAGCAAGCGTTTCGCGGAGGCGCTGGTCATGGCCTATCATCGCTATCACGACGTCGACACGCGCATCGTGCGTATTTTCAACACCTACGGCCCGCGGATGCGTCACGACGATGGGCGCGTGGTGCCCAACTTCGTCTGCCAGGCCCTACGCGGCGATCCGCTGACGGTCTATGACGAGGGCAAGCACACCCGCTCCTTCTGCTACGTCGACGACCTGGTCGAGGGCTTCGTCCGGTTGATGAGATCCGAGCTCCACGACCCGGTCAACATGGGCAATCCGCACGAGATGACGATCCTGGAGTTTGCGCATACGGTCCTGGACGTGATCGAGAGCGACTCTGAGATCGCCTTTGTGGAGCCCAAGGATGTGCGCACCAAGGACGATCCCCAGGTCCGCTGTCCCAACATCAACCGCGCTCAGTCCGAGCTCGGCTGGGAGCCGACGGTGCCCGTCGAGGCGGGGCTGAAAAAGACCGCGGACTACTTCCGTCGCAAACTGGGCATCGGCTGATGGCCCGTATTCCCACGGTCCTGGTCTACGCCCGACGCGGCGACGAGGTGCTGGTGATGCGCCGCAACAAGGAGCCCAACCTGGGGCTCTGGGTGGCGCCCGGTGGCAAGATCGAGCCGGACGAAGCGCCGCAGGAGACCGCCCGCCGCGAGATGCTGGAGGAGACCGGTCTGCAGGTGGGCGATCTGACGTTGCGGGCGTTCTGTACCGAGGTCTCGCCCCTGCCGAACTGGCAGTGGTGGCTCTTTGTCTTCGAGACGTGGGAGTTCCAGGGTGAACTCTGCGCCGACCGGCGTGAGGGCGATCTGGCCTGGCTGCCGGCGGCGACCTACCTGCACGAACGCTCCATTCCTCAGGCCGACGCCATCTTCGCGCCCCGCGTGCTGGAAGGAAGCGACGGTCTCCTGCAGTTCAAGTTCGTCTACGACGCGGAGCTCCGGTTGGTCGAATGGGTCGCGTACTGAGGCTGGATCGTCGTCACATCGTCCCGGCGCTGCTGGCCCTCGCCGGGTTGCTCTGGGGGCTGTTGCTGACACGACTCTCTCTCTTGCAGGGAGGGTTGCTTACGTTACTGGTCGCCGTGGCGCTGGGCAGTCTCCGGGAGCCGTTGGTCGGCGTCGGCGCGGCGCTCTTCTTCGGGCCGATGTGGGCCTGGCTGCGCGCCGAGCTGCCCCAGGTCCCGCCGCTGCTGGGCCAATACCTCTTCGCGCTGACCCTGGGTTGCTGGGCGCTGCGCGGCCTGCTGCGGCGCGATCTGCGCCTGCCCACGCCGCCGCTCCTGCCGCCGCTGCTCGGCTTTATGGGCGTGGCGCTGCTTACGCTCTGGAGCCCCGCCGATACCTGGCTGGGCCTGCTGGAGTGGGTGAAGTGGGCGCAGATCCTGTTGATCTTTCTCGTGACCTACGATCGGATCACGGCGCGGTCTGCACAATCGCCGGACGACGCTCCGGCGCTTTCCTCCGCGCAGTGGAAGACGCTCCTTGCCCTTGGGGTGCTGACCTTCGTAGCCCTGAGCCAGGCCAGCATGGGCTTGTGGCAGTTCGCGCTGCGTGGCGACGGCCCCGACCACTTCGCCATCAACGAACGCTTCTACCGGGCCTACGGCACCTTCGAACAGCCCAATCCCTACGGCGGCTTCATCGCGATGAACGCGGTGCTGCTGGTCGGCGTGATCGCTGTCGCGCTGGTCGACCGCTGGCAGGATGGCGTGTGCATCCCAGACTGGCTCTGGCCTCTAGCGGGCGTGACGTTGCTGGTCGGGGCAGCACTGGGCGCCTCGTGGTCTCGGGGCGCGTGGATGGGCTTCGGTGCCGCGCTGCTGGCGATGATCGCCCTACTGCCGCGTCGGGGTTGGTGGGGCGTGGTGCTGGTCGTCGTCGCGGTCGCCGCGCTGCTGGGGCTTTACACCTCAGGACGACTGCCTCCGGCGGTCGCCGACCGTCTGGCCGGCTTCCTGGCCTACACGCGCTTCAAGGACGTGCGCGGTACGCCCATCAACGACGCCAACTTCGCCGTCCTGGAGCGGATGGCGCACTGGCAGGCGGCGCTCAACATGTGGCGCGACAACTTCTGGCTGGGCGTTGGCTTCGGTTGCTACGAGCCCGCCTACGCGGACTATGCGCTGATCAATTGGTCCATCGCCCTGGGACACGCGCACAACTACTACCTTAACCTCCTGGCGGAAACCGGCGTGCTGGGCCTCACCGCCTATCTCGTCTTCTTCGGCGCGGTGTTGCTGCAGCTCTGGCGGGCGACGCGCGAGCTCCGGGGCTGGCAGCGCGGCCTGGCGTTGGGCATTCTGGGCGCTATCGTGCAGCTGCTGGTTCACTCGCTGGTGGATAATCTCCTCGTGAACAACGTGCATCTCTTCTTCGGCGTGCTCCTTGCCCTGACAGCGTGGCTGGCGGCGGATAACGCGGGCTGAACCCGTCTCCGCTTCGAAAATACCCCGTAGCCTCTTGACTAGATCAAATCATCAACAGATTGAACGGATGAAGCGGATTCTCGTACTTTCGTTATCGCTGACATCGCTTGTCACATGGAATCTCCTCTGAAAACTGTCCAAAGCCAAAGGTCGCCGGTTGTTGCACCTGGCTGGATTTTGAGGTCGTAATTTCAGAAATCTGCTTGGTCCGTGGCTCTTGTCGGGAATTAGGTGAAGCCCTACATCTGTTTCTCTATGAGCGGGCT
>CAZCPK010000444.1:0-3427 GCA_964500755.1 uncultured Anaerolineales bacterium | reverse complement strand
TGCCGGCGGAGTGGATCAGCGAATCCTTCCCCGGGCAGTTCCGCAACTGGTTCTACAGCCTCATCACCATGAGCACCGTCTTCGAGCGCCGAGCGCCGACCAAGATCGTACACGGCTACTCGACATTGCTGGACGAGACCGGACGCGAGATGCACAAGTCGTGGGGCAACGCCATCTGGTTCGACGACGCCGCCGAGGAGATGGGCGTCGACACCATGCGCTGGATGTATCTCAACCAGAAGCTGGATCAGAATATGCTCTTCGGCTACAAGATCGCCGACGAGACCCGCCGGCGCTTCCTCATCCCGCTCTGGAACGTCTACGCCTTCTTCGTCACCTACGCTCGCATCGACGACTGGACGCCGCCCGCGGCGCTGCTCGACAACCCCGCCGCGCTCGACGCCGAGGCGCCGCGCCTGCACGCCCCGTGGACCGCCGAGGCATCCCCCACCAACCTGGACCGCTGGATCATCAACCGGCTGCGGGAGACGGTCGCGGAGATGACCGAGGGATACGAATCCTACGTCCCGCTCAAGATCGCCCAGCCGGCCGAGGCCTTCCTAGACGATCTGAGCAACTGGTACGTCCGTCGCAGCCGCCGCCGCTTCTGGGCCGCGCGCGGCCAGGACGTGGCCACCGACGCCGACAAGCACGCCGCCTACCAGACGCTCTACACGGTCCTGCTCACCTTCACCAAGCTGCTGGCGCCCGGGCTGCCCTTTATGACGGAGGCCGTCTATCAGAACCTGGTCCGCGCCGTCGACGAGGGAGCGCCGGAGAGCGTGCACCACTGCCTCTGGCCCACGGCCGAGCCGCTGACCGAGGCCGAGCAGGAGCACGTCGAGGCGATGGCCGCCGTACGGCAAGCCGCGACGCTGGGCCACTCCGTCCGCGCCTCCAACCAGATCAAGGTTCGACAGCCGCTGGCCGAAGCGCTTATCGCCACCGACCCGCGCCGCCGCCAGGTGCTCAGCCAGCTGCTGGATCTGCTGGCCGACGAGCTCAACGTCAAGACAGTCTCCTTCGTGGAAGAGGAGAGCGAGCTGGTCAACTACAAGCTGCTGCCCGTCAACCGGGTGCTGGGCCCTAAATACGGCGCCCGCTTCCCCCTGATCCGCAAGGCGCTGACGGAGGTCGACGCTACGGAAGCCGTCGACAAGCTCAACGCCGGTAAGCCGGTCACGTTGACGCTGGCGGACGGCAGCGAGGTCACCCTGGACCCCGACGAGATCCTGGTCCGCACCGAGGCCCGGGAGGGCTACGGCGTCGCCGGCGAGGGCGGGCTGGTCGTCGCGTTAGATACGGAGATCACGCCGGAACTGGCGCAAGAGGGGCTGGCGCGGGAGATCGTCCGCCGGGTGCAGGAGCTGCGCAAGCAGGCGGATTACGAGCTGACCGAACGGATCGTCGTGCGCTACGCGGCCGAAGACGAGCTGGCCGAGGCCATCGTCGACTACGCCGCCGAGATCAAGGACGAGGTGTTGGCCGCCTCCCTGGAGGCCGTCGAGGAGCCCGAGGGCGACGAGGTGCTGGAGGACGAAGTGGACGGTCACGCGCTGACGTTGGCAGTCGAGCGCGTGTAAGACACCTTACACATCAAGCAAAGAGCCGGAGACTTTCCTCCGGCTCTCTTGTTTTCGAGACGTACATCCGTTATACTCAGTAGACTAAGGGTCTCTGGGACTTTGCCGGATAGTGGGGTGAGTGTCCCTAAAACTGGTGCAGTAGGCTATGCTAGTGGGGCTCACCAGACCTTTTCTGCATTGTGACAGGAAGCGCGTGGCAAACGTTGCCTTTGCATCCGGCGAAATCCCAAAGAGCCTAGACTAAAACACGCATCAACGAATTTAACTGATTTTTCCTGATCCGTTCTATCCATTGACCAAGTGACCCAGCGACTATCTGACTATTTTTGAAGGAGGGCACCATCGAGACGCCAAATCGTTGGAAGCAGGCCGCTTTTGTGCTGGCGCTGATCTGCGCCTTCCTGATCGGCTGGGAGATCGCGGGGTGGACGATGCCCCCGCCCGAGCAGGCCACCTCACCGCCGGCGACGGTCACGTCTCTGCCGACCGCCACCGCGACCGCCCGTCCCACGCTGACGCCTACGAAGACGCCCACGCCGACACCGTCGCCCACGGCAACGGCGACCCCGACGCGCACGCCGACGCCGCGCCCCACCGTCGATCCCAGCACACTGATCTACGACCTCTACCTGCCGTTGATCTTCAACGCAGAGCAGTAGACACCAAATCTACGGGCGGATGATCAACTCGGCGTCGTCCCAGTACGCCTCGTTGTAGCTATAGGGCCACTTGCCGTAGGACTCCAGGTAGACGGTGACCGCGCCGTCGTCGCCCACCTGCGCCGTGACCGGATCGATCGACGCGTAAACATCGTAGATCCAATGATCCTCACTACAGACCACGCTATCACGGTTGCGCGTGTCCTTCCCGGTGGGATCGATGCCCACGCGCGAGCGGAAGGCGTAGGGATCGCCGCAAGAGAGGGGCGGGTCCAAAAACTCATTACAGGCCCAGGCGTGCGCGTGCGCGGTGAAAGAAACTGACGCGCCCGGCGGCAGCCCCTCCAGCCGCTGGTAGATACCGGCGTGGTACGCGCCCCGGCGCGCCATCTGGAGCGCCTGCTCCCCACTGCGAATGCGCAGCACCGGCGAGAGGAACTCCGGCTTGCTGTCGATGACGCGGAAGATGTCGGGCGCTACCAACGTCTGCCCAAGGGACGATTGACCGGTCACCCACCACGCCACCCACGCCTCCGGCACCGCCATCAAGTCGTTTTCACCCTCGAAGGTCTTGTGCCAGTGCCCGCCCTCGAAACCGGGGTTTTGCAGCGGCGTAGGGTTGACGTCGATAATGCCCGCGTCGACGGGCGTCGGGTCGACGCCGTCGGTGGGCGTCATCACCACGCGGCAGTGGAGCGTGCGGGTCGCTGGGACAGTCGGGGAGACGACGCCGTCCACCGTCAGCGCGGCGCTCTCCCCCGCCCCCAACGTCAGCGAGAGCCAACGACCGCTCACCGGGTCGAAGTCGCCAGCCGACACAGCGTAGGTGGGACGCTCGAGAGCCGGCGGCAGCCCTAGGTCGGCCTGCAGGCCGGTGACCGTATCGGGCCCGCGATTCTCCACCGTCAACGTGTACGTGAGCGGCGCACCAATCTCGTAAGGATCGGGCCCACTCGTCACCGCGACGACCAGATCGATCTGTTTGGGCGGTCGCATCACCAACGGAAGATAGACGACGTGATCGTCGGTCCCATCCTGGGCGCGCACCCCGAAGTTCGCCAGCGCCAACGCCAGCAACAGCGCCATACTGGTTAATATGTCCCAACCTCGTCGTCCAACGCTATACATATGATCTCCCATCCGTAAACATTGACTTTACTGCAAAAAGGTCAATCTAACCGC
>CAZCPK010000443.1:0-3441 GCA_964500755.1 uncultured Anaerolineales bacterium | reverse complement strand
TGCGATGAGATGGGGGGAATCACCAGCATTTTCACCTTGCTTCGTCGCGTGAGCCGGTTATACTTAGAGCCACAGAATGCAAGGAATCGTATGGACCTATTTGAACACAGTCGACAGGAACAGATCCGCAGCGAGGCGCCGTTGGCCGCGCGGGCGCGTCCCCGCACCTTTGAGGAGTTCGTGGGGCAAGAGGAGATCGTGGGCGAGGGCCGGCTGTTGCGGCGGGCCATCGAGAGCGACCGCCTCTTCTCCTCCTTGATCTTCTGGGGGCCGCCGGGCACGGGCAAGACGACGCTGGGGATGATTATCGCCAACCTTACCGAGGCGCGCTTCGAGACGCTCAACGCGGTGCTCGACGGCGTCGCGGACCTGCGCCGGATCGTCAAGGAGGCGCGGGAACGCCGGGGGATGTACGGAAAGCGGACGTTGCTGCTGGTCGACGAGATCCATCGCTGGAACAAGGCCCAGCAAGATGGGCTGCTACCCGTAGTCGAGGATGGCACGGTGACGCTGATCGGCGCGACGACGGAGAATCCGTACTTCTCCATCATCTCGCCGCTGCTCAGCCGCTCGCGGATCTTCCGCTTCAAGCCGCTCACCGACGAGCAGGTGCGGGAGCTTTTGACCCGTACGCTCGCCAACGAGACGTGGGGCTACGGACAGCGCAAGGTCGCGGTCGATCCGGAGGCCCTGGACCACCTGGCCCGCGTCGCCGACGGCGACGCACGCTCCGCACTCAACGCGCTGGAGCTGGCTGTCGAGTCGACGCCGCCGGATGAGGACGGCGTGCGCCACATCACCCTGGCGGTGGCCGAGGAGTCGATCCAGCAGCGCGTGCTCCAGTACGACCGGCAGGGGGACGCGCATTACGACACGATCAGCGCCTTCATCAAGTCGGTGCGCGGCTCCGACCCCGACGCGGCGCTCTACTACCTGGCGAAGATGGTCGCCGCCGGCGAGGATCCGCGCTTTATCCTGCGGCGCTTGCTGATCCTGGCGGCGGAGGACGTCGGCCTGGCCTCACCCATGGCGATTTCTGTCGTGGCGGGCTGCGCTCAGGCCTTCGAGTGGGTGGGGATGCCCGAAGGGCAATATCATCTGGCGGAAGCGACGCTCTATCTGGCGACGGCGCCCAAGTCCAACAGCGTGGGCGCGTACTGGCAAGCTAAGGCAGAGGTCGAGGAACACGGCTTCCGTCCGCCGCCCATTTATCTGCGCGACAAAAACACGACGCTGGCGAGGGAACGGGAATCCGCGCCGGCCTACAAATACCCGCACGACTTCCCCGGCGGCTGGGTCGCCCAGCGCTATCTGCCGGAGGGCGTCGAGGGTGGCTGGTTCGAGCCAAAGGGGCGCGGGTACGAGGCGCGGATTCTGGAAAAGCTGGAGAAGATGAAGCAGCAGAAGAAGTGAATGACGTCCGATGGCGCTTGAAGCGGCGTTGGGCTGCACATTGAAGAGTTGTTGTTGGGCTGCACATTGAAGAGCTGTTGTTGGGCTGCACATTGAAGAGCTGTTGTTGGACTGCACATTGAAGAGAGGTTAGGGAAGAGAGGTTAGGAGGCAGCGATGATCGAATTGACCTGGTATGGACACGCGACGTGGGGTGTGCGCCTGGATGATATCCACGTGATCATTGACCCGTTCTTCACCAACAATCCCAAAGCACCGCTCTCTGCGGAAGAAGTGGAGGCGGAGTACGTTATAGTGACGCACGGTCACGGAGATCACGTGGTCGACGCTGAAGCTATCGCCAAACGGACCGGCGCGACCGTCATCGCTAACGCCGAGATCGCCCGCTGGTTTGGGGAGCGCGACGTCGAAACCCACGCCCAGCACATCGGCGGCGGCTTTGACTATCCCTTCGGGTACGTTAAACTGACCATCGCGGTGCACGGCTCGTCCCTTCCGGATGGCAGCTACGGCGGGATGCCGGCGGGGGTGTTGATCGCGGCGCAGGGCAAGACCCTCTATCACGCCGGAGACACCGGCCTCTTCGCCAGTATGTCCCTGATCGGCGACGAGGGCCTGGACGTGGCGTTGCTCCCCATCGGGGATAACTACACCATGGGGCCGGACGACGCACTGCGGGCCGTGGGCCTGCTGCGGCCCCGGATTGTGATCCCCATGCACTATGAGACCTGGGAATTGATCGCTCAAGATCCCCACGCCTGGGCTGAGCGGGTCGGCGCGGAGACCGACAGCCGCCCGCTGGTCCTGGAGCCTGGGGAGAGTTATACGCTGGAGTAAAATAATGGCAGATCCTATCACAGACCAGACCGCTTACCTCTTGACCATCGACGATGCGGCTTTTGTCCCGCTAGACTTTCTCTACGAGGAACTGATGGGACAGGGCCTGGTCTCTGAGGTACCTTTTGACTATTACTGTTGGCTATTAGAATCTGACGAACGCTTCGAGGTCTTCGAAGGGCTGGCCGAGATGCTATTTGGGGAGGTTGAGGGGTGGGTACAGCCGCAGGTGTTGGCTTTCCTCAACGGCCCCTGGGTCCACCTCCTGGGGCGTCCCTTTACTATGGACGATCTGATCCGCGATCTACTTCACTACCTGATGAAGGTCAACGAGACCCTGGAGATCACCTGGCAATACCTGCCCGATGAGCCAGAAGCTGCGGCAGCCAAAGAGGACCTGCTCAATATGCTGATGTGGGGAGATATGCTGGAACGGCGGCTGCGCGCCACGCTTTCCAATCTGCTCAACGAGCCGCCTGAGCCCACGTCTCTGCAGGTACTGGAGGAGTCCAACGAGCGGTAGAGCATGCGAACTCTGTTGAACGAACGACCGACCCGGGCAGACGTGCTTCGTCTCGTCTTGCTCGGGCTCCTTATTACCTTGAGCACGACGATGGGGTGCGGTGTGCGCTCCGATCCGGTGGCGGAGATCCGGGATGCGGGTGTGCTTCGCGTCGCCGTGGATCCGTCCTTCCCGCCCTTCGCCTACGTCGAGGAGAACGCCATTCGCGGGCTGGACGCTGACCTGGCCCAGGCGTTGGCCGCCCGGTTGGGCGTCGAGGCGCAGCTGGTGACGACCAACTTCGACGGGCTCTACGACGCGCTGACGGTAGGCCGCGCCGACGTCATTATCTCGGCGCTCTATCCCAGCCCTTTTCGCACCGAGGACTTCGTCTTCAGCAACGCGTACTTCAACGCCGGGGACGTGCTGGTGGTGCCGCACGCGTCGGACGTTCAGGCCGTCGCGGAGCTGGCCGGTCGCGACGTCGGCGTCGTCTTCGGCACCTCAGGGCACATGGCGGTGCTGGCTTGGGAGAAGTCGCTGCCGTCGGCGCCGACGTTGATCTCGTACGAGACGGCGGAAGCGCTGCTGGCGGCGCTCTCCGAGGGCGCGCTCGATGCCGCCGTCGTCGAACACCTGGCGGCGCGCCGCGCCGTCGCGCGGAACGCGGCGGTACAGATCGTTTCCCT
>CAZCPK010000442.1:0-3442 GCA_964500755.1 uncultured Anaerolineales bacterium | reverse complement strand
TATCAGGAGCAGTAGTTTGCTTAATCAACTGTCCACCAAATCGGGGGAAGCTAGGCCCTACCCCTCTGCCTATGACAATTTCTTGATCGTGGTGAGCTTCGCGTTTAACGCCGTGACCGTCTGGTATGCATGGACGTGGAGCTAAAAATAGAAAATACCCCAAGGAGGAAAGAGATGAAAGCGATCGTTTACGCGGAGTACGGCCCACCAGAGGTGCTTCAACTCCAGGAAGTAACCCAGCCCACGCCGAAGGAGCATGAAGTCCTGGTCAGGGTCCGCGCCACGACGGTGAACTACGGCGATATCACCGCTCGAAACTTCAAGGCGATAACGCCTCGCAAGTTCAACATGCCTCTACTCCTGTGGCTCCCGGCACGCATGAACTTTGGATTCAGCAGACCCAGGCGAGAAGTACTTGGAAGTGAGTTTGCCGGAGAAATCACAGCCGTGGGTAAAAGGGTAACACAATTCAAGGCGGGCGATCAGGTCTTTGGATACCTCGGTCAGAACATGGGCGCCTACGCCGACTATCTCTGCGTGCCTGAAGACGGGACGCTGGCCCGCAAGCCGACCAACATGACCTACGCGGAAGCCGCGACCGTGCCGTACGGGGGCATCATGGCGTTGAGTCTGCTTAGAAGAGCAAACGTCCAGCCGGGACAGAAGATTCTGGTCAACGGGGCCAGCGGCGGCATCGGTTCAGCGGCGGTGCAGCTCGCGACAGCCCACTTTGGTGCGGACGTGACCGGCGTGTGCAGTACCCCAAGATTGGCCTACGTGAAGTCCCTGGGCGCCACCAAGGCCATCGACTACAGGCAAGAGGATTTTGCCCAAAACGGCGAGACCTACGATCTCATCTTTGACATCCTGGGGAAACGTTCCTATCCTCAGGTGAAAGTCTCCCTGACGCCGCAGGGACGCTATCTATTGGCCAGCTTCAAGACGAGACATCTCCTGCAAATGCTGCGGACGTCCCTGGCGGGTAGCAAAAAAGTCATCTGTGCGATGGCGAACGAAAGCACCGAGGATCTGGTTTTCCTCAAAGAGCTGGTCGAGGCCGGGAAGCTCAGGGCGATCATCGACAGGCGCTATCCCCTGGAACAGGCCGCCGAGGCGCATCGCTACGTCGAAGCCGGAGACAAGAAGGGACACGTCGTCATCACCGTAACCTAGACTCCACAGCCTACAAAGAAAAAGTGGAGCCGGCATGAGCTCCAGAGCAAAGAGCGACACAGCACCGACCCATCCGACGAAGGCGGACACAAATCCCCACCCGTAGATCTGGGACGAACCAGACGACGGCGACCAGGCCGACAATGATCGCCAACGCGCCTGTGATTCGTATGTTAGGTTAGGCAGGAGAGCCAGCGCGGGCAAGCAGGCCTGCCACGCTGTAATTCTAGGTGAAAGGTGCGTCGCTAACTCCGAGCCTCTACATGACATTGTGTAAGACACGGTGCTTTCGAGAAGTACGCACCAGTTTCATCTCGTAACAGACAAGCCTTTGCCAAAAATGATAGGTAGCTAAGTAAGTCCGTAAAAGTTTCTTTACTCCAGACGTATTCTCCATCCGCTCCCCGTCCCCGTCTCGGGGGACGGCTAATCGCGAACGTCCCGGTTCTAAAAAGACCGGCTCCGAGCAAATGTTAACATATCTTTTCTGACCTACTTAGGCCTCCACGCACAAGAGTTCAGGGGGACCTTAGAAGGTCCCCCTGAGTATAAGATCGGATTCGCAAGGATCCGCTTCGGCTATTTGCAGTCCTCCGGGCGGCGCTCCCGTATCTCCAGAATTTCAGAAACGTAAAAGACGCGCTGATAAGTACCCAACGGGCCGTACTGCCCCTTGGTCTTATTGATCTTACCCTTGAGCCGGGCGTACACTTTGTCGTAGGGACTCTCGGCCAGCTCCGTGTGCCGGCGCTTGATCTCATCACCGATGCCTGAATAGCGCTTGCCTTTCAGCCACCACGTCTCGCGAGGGCTGCAGGCGCGAAAGGTCGCGGTGCCGGCGATGTAGTTGATGAAGCCCTCCCACGTACCATCCTTCATCGGGCGTCCGATCACGCCAAATGGTAGGGTTCTGAACGCCAGCAAGTACAGAATCCAACGTATCCATTTGATCATGTAGGATCTCCTTATCAAACTGAGGGAGTGCTGACGAGATCGTCGAGTCGTCCAAGTCAGTCGTTCCCGTTGACGGTTGAGTGACAGCATGCAGACACGTCACTCAAATATCTAAGTATAGGTCGATTTTACCTAAAGACAAACCATAATACCGTGTATGGCAGGAACTCCCGCAACCAATTTCCACAACATGTACACTACCTCACAAAGCCCCGCCCCCGGCCTTAAGGCCGGGGGCGGGAGGCGGGAGTCCGGGCTATTTTACGAACGAGAAGGAGTTGAGGAGCGCCGGGACTTGCTCTGCCAGGGCCTCGTTACCCTCCATTCGTGCAGGCCATCCCGTCAGGTAGTCGGTGAATACAACTGCCAGACCGGAGTTGTCGGAGTTGCGGTAGACGTATTTGACCATCCGGTTGTCGCCGAAGACGTAGGTGTCGCGGGTGACGCTCACCTCATTGATCTCGAGGGTCTCCGATTGCTCGGCGGGCATGTAATCGGCCTGCAGCGCCGCCTCGGTGGTGTAGACCTCCATGTCGAGCGGATTGAAGTTCTCCTCCCAGTGCTCAGGCAAAAAGAAGACCAGGCGGTCCATCTTGCCGGCGGGTGGCTTGTCAGGGGCGTCGAGATCGACGTCCTCGTAGGTCCAGCCCTCGGGCAGCACCAGCGCGTAGCCGAACGCCTCATCGTGGAACCCATGGGCGGACTGCGGCGGCTGTTGATCGGCGGGCGATGCATCCTGCGACACGGTGGGCGCCTCGGGTGCATCGCAGGCGACGTCCGTGATCAGCCAACGGTCACCGGCCCACTCGGTGGTCACGCGGATGACATGCCCCTCGAAGCTCGTCGCGACGTCTAGCTTGGTGGAAGTATCCCCACCCTCGACCAGCGTTGCCTGGAAGGCGTTAGGCTTGTCCTGGGCGCAGAGAAAAGGATCGTAGCCGCCCTTGTCGAAGCTCGCCACCAGCTCGTCGACCGCCGTGACGAAGTCAGGCGCCAGTTCCTCGCGTCCGTGGTAGGCTTGATCGACCACCACGTTGCCCTCGTGGGAGAGGTACCAGCCGTAGAAATCCGAGACCATGGCGACCGGGTTCGGGCGGGTGTTTGCGTCGCCGGGAGCCGCGCAGACGATGTCGGCGATCCGCCAGCCATCGGCGCCCTCGGTCAACTCGACGTTGAAGCAGTGCCCGAAGGACGAGCGCAGGACGCCCTGCGCCGTCCCGTCCGTGACGTCCATCGATTCCAGGTCGAGGGTCTCGGGCACGTCCTGGGCGCAGAGAAAAGGATCGTAGCCGCCCTTGTCGAAGCTCGCCACCAG
>CAZCPK010000441.1:0-3442 GCA_964500755.1 uncultured Anaerolineales bacterium | reverse complement strand
CGCCGGTCACCGTGAACATCATGTAGAGGAAGGAGAGCGGCATCAGGTTCGGCACCAGGTGGGTGAAGATGATGTGCCAGTGCCCACCGCCGGCGACGCGAGCCGCCTCGATATAGGACTTGACCTTGATCGTCAGGGCCTGGGATTTGATCACGATCGTCGTGCCGCCAAACCCCGCCAGGATCCCGTAGACGAGCGCCAGGTGCAGCATCTCGAAGTCAAAGAGAGAGCTCAACACGATCAGAATGGCGATAAAGGGCAGCATCAACACCACGTCGGCGATCCGCATGAAGACCATATCGATCACCCCCCCGAAATAGGCGGAGACCGCACCGACGGTGGTGGCGATAAACACCGTCACCAGGGCAGCGCCGACGCCCAGGAGGAACTCCGAGCGGGTGCTGAACATCAACTGACTTAAGACGTCGCGCCCCAGCGGATCGGTCCCCAGGATATGGCGGAACGAAAACGTCGACTCCGGCACGTCCGGCTGGGGCAACCAGCTGGGGGACGAGGGATGCCGGACAATCTCAAAGTCGTATCCTGTGATAGGATCGTAGACACGAGGATCCCACACCGTCTGCATCAGGATAGGATGAGCGGCCGCCATCAACGCAAACACAATAATCAAAACTAACCCAATTAAACCAACCGGGTTCTCGCGGAAGGTAGCCCACCCGCTCCGCAGCGATTTTCCAATCAGACGTAAACGTACCTTCCAAAGAGCAGGCGTCAGGTTGGCCTCAGAACTCGTCGTAGTACTCATTATCTATACACCTCCACGCCAGCCTAGTACCGGATCCGCGGATCCAGGTAAGCGTACATGATATCGGCAACCAAGTGAGCAGTCAATGAGAGGAGGCCGATGAAACTCAACGTCCCCATCAACAGCGGGATGTCTTCCGTCGTCGTAGCGTTCAACAGCGTCACTCCCATGCCCGGCCACGAGAAAATCGTCTCGGTGATGATACCGCCGCTGATAGTAGACGGCAGACTGATAATCAAGCCGGTGAAGACCGGGAGTAAGGCGTTGCGGGCTGCGTGCTTATCTCGCACCACCTTTTCCGGCAACCCCTTCGCACGCGCGGTCTGGATATAATCCTCGCGCAGCGTCTCCAACATCGTCTGGCGGGTCGTCAACATGGTACCGGCAAATCCCACCAACGTCACGGTGGCCACGGGGAGGATCATGTGCCTGACAATATCCCACGCCAGAATACCGGCCGGGGAGAAAGCCCAGTAGGCCACCGCTGCCGCCAGGATCAGGGCGGTGCCCCCCATGCGCACGCGATTACGCCGTGTCGATCCCATCTTGGCAGTCAAGACAACCAGCACTAACCAGGCCACCAGCGCGACGGAGGCGGTGCCCAACATACGAATGAAGACATAATTCCCTTTCGCTGCATTCTTGGCAAGTCCTGCGATTTGTACCGAACTCCAGAGCACCGGATCCAAGAATTTACCCAAGGGCAATAGTCGCAACCGGGCACCGAAGATAAAGATCATCATCAAGCCAAACCACGGCGTAAAGACGGTGTAAAGAGTGACGCCTACCACCGTGGAGCCGTACTCAAAAAGCCCGCCTCGCCGCCAGGCCAACAGACGGCCCATGGAAAACCCCACGACAAACTGAATAATCGTGGCGGTAAGGAAGAGGAAGAGGGTCCGAGGCACCCGCTCCAGAAGGATCTCGATCACCGGCGTCGGATACTCGGAATAAGAGACGCCCAGATCCCCGGTGACAAAGTTGCGCAACCACCGGACATACTGAACGTGCACCGGGTCAGTCAACCCCAGGGCCTCCCGGGTCCGCTCCCGCACCTCGGCGGGAATATCGGGATTCGTCAAAAGACGATTTGTGACGTCGCCGGGCATAGCGGTGAGGATAAAGAACAGCAACGTCTGAAAGATCAACAGCGTAACCAATATCTGTAAAACACGTTTTACTACATATTTGCCCATTTTTCACCTATCCATTTCAGAGACATGTGAGGGAAGCATAGCTTCACAGCTCCCCTCACATGCTTTGCTTATATCACTCGGGCAACGGTAGCTAGACTACTTGACGGCCTTGACGTAGGTCTTCAGACCATAGGTGCCCGAACCCAGACCATCGGTGACGTCGGTGAAGGGGAAGAAGACACTGGTGTTGTCCCAGGCGTCCCACATGGGGGTGGTGAACAGGTAGATGTACGGCAGATCCGTGGCCAGGTACTCCTGGAGCTGATAGGCCTGCTGTTGCGCCTCAGCCCGGTCGGTCTCGGCGTAGAACTCGTCACAGAGCGCGTCGAACTCGGGGTTGCTGTAGTTGCCGACGTTGAAGGACTCGCCGCTGTAAAAGAAGTCACAGGTGTAGTCGGGGAACGCCGTGACGCCCCAACCCAGGATGAACATATCCCATTCGCCACCGCCGAAGACCCGATCCAGGATGTTGTTGAAGTTGGTCAGGTTGGCCTTACACGGCATACCCAACTGGTTGATCCACTGCTCAATGTAAACACCGGCGGTGGCGCGCAACGGGTCGTAACCCGCACTGGGGGCCAACAGCTCGACTTCGGGGATCACCGTGCCGTCCGGCGCCGTGAGACCTTCGCCCCACTCCACCGACCCACCCCGAGCCTCGTTCCAGCTCGGCTCAACTTCCCACGTGTACCCGGCGTCCGTAAGAATGCGGACGGCCTCTTCGAGGCGTTCCTGCGTGGACATACCATCGCAGAAGAGGGGCACCTCGGGATTGTACCAATAGGCGTTGCTTTCGGGAACAATGGTGTCGACAGGAATAGCCGCACCCTGCATCAAGTTCTGGGTGAGGAAGTCCTTATCGATCATACAGGCGATCGCCTGATGCAGCGCCGCGTCATCCAGCGGTGCAACGTCGTAGTTGAAGCCCAAGAAGCGGAATCCGTTGGCGGGGTTGTTGACGGCGGAGATGCTCGGGTTCTCAGAAATCTGATCCACCTGCCCGCGGCTCAGGCCGTTGGGCGTGAGGATGAAGTCAACCTCGCCGGCGTCCAGCGCCAGCAGCGCCGCGTCCGCGTTGTAGACCGTGAAGATGACGCTCTCGAACCAAGGGCCCGTTTCGTATTCTGCTACAACGTCACCACTCTGCTCGCCGAAGCCCCACTCGGTGCCATCGGGGCGAACTTCTACGTACCCACCATCGGCGTATTCGGTGATCTGGGTGCCCTTGCCGTAGTAGTTGGGATTCGCGACGATCTCGGAGAACGCACCGGGCTCCCACTGGTTGAAGTTGTAGGGACCACCGGAGGGCTCGCCGCTGGGATCCAGCTGATAAAGCTGCTGGATGTATTCCTCACGGGTGGCGACGTAGTCGTCACTCTCGGGATCCATGTCCGCGGTGGCCGCGTTGAATTCCTCAATCAGAGGCAGCGATGAAGAATAGTGGAGTAATCGAACCATAGTCTGGGCTGTACGAGCGAGA
>CAZCPK010000440.1:0-3447 GCA_964500755.1 uncultured Anaerolineales bacterium | reverse complement strand
TGGGCCCGGGCCTGTACTCAAAGGTGTTGGTATTGCGATTGTAAATCGACACCCCCGTCACGTCGCTGGGCAACATATCGGGCGTGAACTGCATCCGTCCGAAGGTCCCCCCTACAGAGAGCGCCAGAGAGCGCGCCAGCATCGTCTTGCCCACTCCGGGGACGTCCTGAATGAGAAGATGCCCCCGACTGAGCAAGCCCACGACGACCTGCTCGATCTCAGAGCGCTTGCCGACGATGACCTCCTCGATATTCTTCACAATGCGCTGCGCGAGGCGTTGCACATCTTCCATCTCGTTCTTCCTCCGTTCATAGGTGACCGACCAGATTCCTTGAGAAAAGAAAAGCCCGGGAGATGACCACCTCAGAGTGAGGATCCCTCGGCTCTCATTTCTGTGAAAACGTTCTCGGCAATCGGTTTCTTTTACGACGGATGTGGATAAAGGAGGAGCAGAAGCCGCTCGAAAGCCTGGCGTTTATTGTAGAATAAACCATGTGGGAAATCAAGCTGGACGCCGGCGGGGCAAACGAAGCGGTTCTGAGGCTTTCTCAAGCCTCTCCGCGCTTCCCTGCCGCATCGCCCCCTTGCGCTCGCCTATGGGCCTCAAAATCCCCGGCGGACAAGCGAAAGATTCTCTCGCAACCCGAGAATACACGAACCTCCGAGAGCTGGTCGCTCTCGAAGGTTGAGGCCTTTATACCCGGACGCTGCTTACGAGCGTCGCCGGTCGCGATGGAGATCAGATGGACCAGGACGCACCCGCATCACGCCTCGTCGTCGACGCGGACGGGCACCACGCCGTCCTGGAACTGCACGGCGAGCGCCTGTCCGGGCGCCGTCTGCACCGCGGACGTGACGATCCGCTCGCCCTCTCGCTCGCGGACGATGGCGTAGCCGCGCCGCAGCACCGCCTCGGGGTCGAGCGCGCGCAGCTGACCGGTGAACTCCCGCAGACGCTGGCGCTCGTGGGCCAGCCGGTGGTCGAGGGCTACGGCGGCGCGGGCCTGTAGCCCGTCAAGTTGCTGGCGCGCGTTGATAATCTGTCGCAGCGGCGCGAGGTGGCGCAGGTTGCGGCGCAGCTGCTCCACGTGCTGACGGTCACCGGCGACGTGGGCCAGCAGGGCCCGGTGGAGCTGTTGCCGGCGCCGTGCCAGGCCCGCCAGCAGCTCAGCGCGGTCGGGCGTGGCGAGCTCGGCAGCCGCCGAGGGCGTGGGGGCCCGGTGGTCGGCGGCGAAATCGGCGAGGGAGAAATCAGTTTCGTGCCCCACCCCGGAGATAACCGGCAGCCGCGACGCCGCGACGGCCCGCGCAACCCGTTCGTCGTTGAAGGCCCAGAGATCCTCCAGAGAGCCGCCGCCGCGCACGACGAGAATGACGTCGACGTCGTCACGAGCGTTGAGCGCCGCCAGCGCCGTGACGATCTGCGGTGGCGCCGCGTCGCCCTGCACCTGAGAGGGCGAGAGCAGTACGTCGGCGATGGGGTAACGACGCCGCAGGACGTTGAGCACGTCGCGCAAGGCGGCCGCCGTCGGCGACGTGACCACGCCGATGCGCTGCGGGTAGGCCGGCAGCGGGCGCTTGCGCTCCGCGTCGAAGAGGCCCTCGGCTTCCAGGCGGGCCTTGAGGCGCTCGTAAGCCTGCTGCAGCGTGCCCCGTCCCGCCGGGCGGACGGCGTCGACGTAGAGCTGGTAGCGCCCCCCCGCCTCGTAGAGCCCAATGTTACCGTGGGCCAGCACCTGGTCGCCCGAGGCCGGCAGGTAGTCCATCCTGTACGCCTGACTGCGCCAGATCACACAGCCGAGCTGCGCCCCGGCGTCCTTCAGCGTAAAGTAACAGTGACCCGAGGAGGCCCGGGAGAAGTTGGAGACCTCGCCGTTGACCCAAAGATTCTGAAAAGACGGCTCCTGCTCCAACAGCGTGCGGATGCGGCTGGTGAGCTCACTGACGCTATAGGGGTCCTCTGGTCCGGAGAAGAGATTGAGTTGATCCCACATGATCAGAAGATCAGGGTAAAAATTAGACCAAAGCCCAGCCCGCCGCCGATCACCAAAAGCAGAATGCTGGTCGTCGCGCCCATCTCCAACAGACCCAACCCGCCGAAGAGCCCGATCAGGTAAAGGGTCGCGCCGCAGATCACGAGGGGTCGTTCAATGCCACGCAGGCGCAGATCACGTCGTCTACGTCGTGTCACTCCGTGCCTCCTAATGCGTCTAAAGACCAAAGTCCAAGGTCAAAAGTTGGCTCTACTGAAATAACTAAATATCTCACCACAGAGACACCGAGGGCACAGAGAAAATAAGAGTGTACTGGCTCTTTTGGATTTCGCCGGGCAAACGCACATACATCCCCACTGGATTGTCATCTTGAGTGTAGGGAAGGGTCTCGTTCTCCATCAACGAGATTCCTCACTGCGTTCGGAATGACAAATTCTCCACCATCCGGCGAAATACCAGAGATCCATTAACCCAAGACGCTTATTCTGTGAAATTTTCTCAATGCCTTTTTAATATTACCTCGGTGTTCCCTGTGTCTCAGTGATTCAGATGCTTTTTTCAGCGGAGTCAAAGTTGGACAGCCATCACGCTGATGATTGTACCTCGATTTACGCCTGAGCCAACCGCTCAAACCGTTGACTATTTGACAAACGAATCAATTCGTCAATACTAATGTAACATCGTCGGCACGTGGAGCAACTTGAATTATATCTCTGAGGTGTTCCCGTGTGACAAGCCAAACCAACGATGACGAAAGCGACCAACTGACCAAGCGACCAATTGACCAAGCGACTATTTTCGAGGGAGGGAAAAACATGGACTGTCCGGTCTGTAAGCGCGCGACGCTGGTTGAGCAATCGTTGAGCCTGGGATTGCCGGCTTATCGGTGTACGGAGTGTCAGGGGATTTGGCTCTCCGCCGCGCAATATTGGGACTGGGTCAAGAAGCGCGAGGGCGCGTTCTCTGAGCCCGAGCTCACCACGGAGTCCCCGACGCTGGTCGAGGAGGTGGGGCAGGCCAAAATCTGTCCCGGCTGCGGTCACATCCTGCGACGGTACAAGATCTGGCCCGAGGTGCCCTTCTATCTGGATCACTGCAGCAACTGCGGCAGCATGTGGTTCGATCACGGCGAGTGGGAGGTGCTACGCGAGCGCGACCTTCACGATCGAGTCCACCTCTTCTTCAGCGATCTCTGGCAGGAGAAGCTGCGGGCCGAAGAGGCGCGGCGGCGCATGGACCGCATCTACCGGCAGAAGTTCGGCGAGGAAGATTACGCGCGCATCCGTGAGATCCGGGCGTGGCTGCAGGCGCATCCCCAGCAGGGCGCCCTGCTGGCGTTTCTGACCGATCCCCACCCCTACAGCCCCCTTTCAGAGAAATCCTAAGGAGGTCAAAAAATACGTTAACCTTTGCTCGGAGCCCCTGTCTCGGGGCCGGGGAGCGGATGGTGAAT
>CAZCPK010000439.1:0-3449 GCA_964500755.1 uncultured Anaerolineales bacterium | reverse complement strand
TCCATCCCTACTCCAAGGGCCTGATGGGCTCGATTATCGTGCCGGAAGAAGGGGTACGAGACGTTGAGCTGACGGCCATTCCCGGCGTGCCGCCCAATCTCAAGGATCCGCCGGAGGGCTGTCGCTTCGCCGAACGCTGCCAATACGCGGTGCCGAAATGTCGGGCCATCTCGGTGAGCATGCATGATATCGGCGGCGGTCGTGCGTATCGTTGTATCTTCTCAGAAGAAGAGTTGAGGGAGGCGTATAAGGATGCCTGAGGGAACGAAGACGTGCCTGAGCGCAAAAGAACTTACCAAGGTATTTGGGACAGGACGTAGTCAGACCGTCGCCGTGGATCACGTGAATCTCGATCTCCAAGAGGGTGAGGTCATCTCCATCGTGGGCGAGTCGGGCAGTGGAAAGACCACGTTGGCGAAGATGCTGTTGGGCTTGCTCTCCCCGACTGAGGGCGAGATTTACTTTCAGGGAACCCCCCGGGATATCAGCACGCACAAGAAGAGAAAGGAATACTGGAAGAATATTCAGGCCATCTTTCAGGATCCCTTCTCCTCCTACAATATCTTTCATAAGATCGATAGCGTGCTCTTGGATTGCATTCGCATGCGTGGCGGTCGCCACCTCCCCTATGAAAAGAAGGTGGAGATGATGACCGAGGCGTGCAGCTTCGTCAACTTGAAGTTCGACGAGTTGACCAACAAGTATCCCTTCGAGCTCTCCGGCGGGCAGATGCAACGTCTGATGATTGCCCGCATCTTTCTCCTGGATCCCAAGATTCTGGTGGCGGATGAGCCGACGTCGATGATCGACGCCTGCTCCCGCGCGACGATCCTGGATATGCTGATGCAGCTGCGCGACGAGATCGGTATGACGGTGATCTTCATCACCCACGATATCGGCCTGGCCTACTACGTCTCGGACAGCGTGTACATCATGGAGCAAGGGAAATTCGTAGAAAGCGGCACGGCCGATGAGGTAATTCTCAATCCGCAAGAATCCTACACCCAACGCCTGATCAGCGACGTCCCCAAGATTTACGAGGAGTGGGACCTTTCTACCGTATAACATCAAGGGCTCTCCCATAGCGCCCACCACACCGCCGGGAACGAACTAAACCCCCGGACGCGAAAAGATGCGAACGAAGTAACTGAAAGAGCCGGGTTCTTCACCCTAGAGAAACAGGGAACTCTGACCCTCGGACCAGACGACCACCTGACGCAAAGACCACCAGACCATTCTCAAGGAGTGCAATGCATGGAAGCGAAGATAGAAGAGATCCTGGAGCAGATGACGTTGGAGGAAAAAGCTGCGCTCTGTGTCGGCGCCTCCCCCTGGCAGACGGTCGCCATCGAGCGGCTGAACGTACCGTCCATTATCGTCTCCGACGGACCCCACGGCGTGCGCTGCGTAGCCGACCCGGGGTCCCTGGTCAGTAAGAGCTTGCCGGCAACCTGTTTCCCCACTGCCTCGGCGCAGGCCAGCACCTGGAACGTCGACCTGGTACGTAGAGTCGGCGAAGCGCTTGCCGAAGAGAGCGTCGCACTCGGCGTGGACGTTCTATTGGGACCCGGCAACAACATGAAGCGCACCCCACTCTGCGGTCGCAACTTCGAGTATTATTCCGAGGATCCGTTGCTGGGTGGCGAGATGGCAGCCGCGCTCATCGCAGGCGTGCAGAGCAAGGGCGTCGGCACCTCGCTCAAACACTACGCGGCCAACAATCAAGAGTATCAGCGCCTCATCATCGACGCACAGGTCGAAGAACGCGCGCTCCGCGAACTCTACCTGGCCGGTTTTGAGCGTGCGGTCAAAAAAGCGCAGCCCTGGACGGTGATGTGCGCCTATAACCGCGTCAACGGCGCCTATGCCTCGGAGCACCCTCGCCTCCTCACCAAGATCCTCAAAGAAGAGTGGGGACTGGAAGGCTTCGTCGTCTCCGATTGGGGCGCTGTGCGCGACCGCGTGACGGCGCTTGCCGCCGGGCTCGACCTGGAGATGCCCGGGCCGCAGCCGGAGCGGGTACACCACGTCATCAAGGCCGTAAAACAGGGCACGTTGACCGAGCACGTCCTCGACGAGACGGTGAAGCGCTTGCTGCGCGTCATCCTCAAGGCCGCCGAGACGTCCAAGGGCGAGGGCGCGTTCGACAAGGCAGCGCACCACGCCCTGGCCCGCGACGTCGCCGGAGAAGCGATCGTCCTGCTCAAGAACGCGGACAACCTGCTCCCCCTGGAGAACGTCAAGACGTTGGCCGTCATCGGGCACTCGGCGAAGGAACCCTACTTCCAGGGAGGAGGCAGCTCCTACATCAATCCCACCCAGGTGGACGTCCCTCTCGACGAGCTCCGGGCGCTGGTGGGAGAAGCCGAAATCCGCTACGCCGAAGGCTACCCGATGGAACAGGGCTTTGACCAGGATCTCATCGACGAGGCCGTGGCCTGCGCCCGAGAAGCTGACGTCGCCCTGCTCTACGTCGCGCTGCCGGGCTTCAAGGAGTCCGAGGGGTACGATCGATCCGACCTCGATCTCACCGACCAACAGGTGGCCCTGATCCAGGCCGTGGCTGCCGTCCAACCCAAGACCGTGGTCGTCCTCAACAGCGGCTCCGCCGTCACCATGGAGCCCTGGATCGACCAGGTGCCCGCCGTGCTGGAAGCCTGGATGATGGGGCAGGCCGGCGGGGGCGCCATCGCCGCCGTGCTGTTTGGCAAGGTCAATCCCTCCGGCAGGTTGGCCGAGACGTTCCCGCTGCGCCTGGAGGATACCCCCGCGTACCTCAACTTCCCGGGTGAGAATCACGTCGTGCGCTACGGCGAGGGCCTCTTCATCGGCTACCGTTACTACGACGAACGGAACGTTGAGGTGCGCTTCCCCTTCGGTCATGGGTTGAGCTACACCACCTTCGCCTATGAAAACCTACAGCTCGCCGCCGAGACTTTCCAGGACGTGGAGGGCCTCCACGTCTCCGTGGACGTGACCAACACCGGCGACGTGGCGGGCAAGGAAGTCGTCCAGCTCTACGTCCACGACCACGAGTCGAGGCTGCGGCGTCCGCCCAAGGAGCTCAAGGCCTTCGCCAAGATCGAGCTGGCGCCGGGTGAGACCCAGACGGTCTCCTTCCACCTGGATGCGCGCGCGTTTGCCTACTACGACCCCGCCTACACGCGGTGGATCACCGAGAGCGGCGCTTTTGACGTCCTGGTCGGGCGCTCCGCCGCCGACGTCCGCCTGGAGGCCACAGTGGAGATGGTGTCGACGCAGGAGTTGCCGAGCATCCTCGACGCGGAAAGCACCATCGGCGAGTGGCTGGCTGATCCACGCGGCGCCAGTGTGCTGGAGCCGCTGCTGCAGCAGATGCAGGCGCAGATGGCGGCGGAGATGGGACCGGAGACCGAAGGTATAGGTATGGAGATGATGGCATTTATCAAGGGGATGCCCATCGGCTCCGT
>CAZCPK010000438.1:0-3470 GCA_964500755.1 uncultured Anaerolineales bacterium | reverse complement strand
GCGTACTCGGCGGCAAGGTGTGTCATCACATCGACCGGGTTGGTGGCGACCAGCAGGATGGCGTCCGGCGCGTTCTCCAGCACGCTGGGCACCACGCTCTGGAAGACCCGAGCGTTGCGCTGGAGCAGCTCCAGCCGCGACTCCCCGGGCTTCTGACTGACGCCGGCGGTGATAATGACCACGTCACTGCCCGCGACGTCCGCATAGCCCCCGGCCGCGACGTTGACGGCGTGCACAAAAGGCACAGCGTGCAGGATGTCGCTGGCCTCGGCCCGCGCCCGCTCCTCGTCGATGTCAACCAGCAACACGTCGCTCACCACCCGGCGGAGCACCAGCGCATAAGCCGTCGTCGAGCCGACAAATCCACTGCCGATAATGCTGACTTTCATTGGTTCAGCCTCCTGCTTCTATGCGTTGACGAATAGGATTGGCTCTACCAATATGATAGATGATTTTCTTGTAATTGTCGAGCCGAAACGTTAAAACGTGGGAACGTTCCCACGTTTTAACGTTCTGTTCTACTCCACCCCGATCCAGATGGCGCCTTCTTCTACTTTTGTCGGGTAGACGGTGAGATTCTGCTCCTCGGAGACGGCGCTCAACAGCCGGTTGACGCCGGGCGGCCAGGTGACCCACTCCTTCGCCTCGCCGGTCTCCAGGTCGAAGGTGCTGCGGTGCAACGGGCAGGTCAATACATGATCGGAGAGTTTCCCCTTCTTGAGAGACGCTCCCATGTGTGGGCATCTGTTTCGCACGGCGTAGAGTGTGCCATCGGGATGATAAAGCAGCAAGACCTTCGCGCCTGCCACCTCGACGACCATGCGCTCGCCCTTCTGCAGATCGCTCAACTTCGCTACGTTGATCCAGTTCATGACACACTCCTTTGAAAATAGTCCCGTAGTCTTTTGGTCAGATCGTCAAATCGTCAACGGATGGAACGGATTACTGAGCATCCACGCTTTGCTCGAAGTGTAGGTGTGCTGATAAGGCATGTTTCTTGAGTAGCATCCTTCCTCGGATTTTCCAGATTACTTTCTATTATAGCATGCTTTCCGCGCATATGTCAACGTTTTGAACTAAATTTGTTTAATTTAACTTAACAAAAAGGCCTGTCTATCGATACCTTGTTCATATTTCCAAAGGAAGGAGTGGTCACTTATTTTGAATTTGGTATAATGCCTGGGATATGGAAGAGACAATGGACCTGCGGATCAGAACACAGTGGATCGACACCTGGGATAGCGGTTGGGCCTTCCTGCCGATCGTGGCGGGGATCGCCGGCGCCTGGGCCTTCGCCGCGCCGCTGAACGAGGCGCAGTGGACGGATCTGGCGCTGATCGTGGCCCTGGTGCTCGCCGGCTGGCGGCCCTTCTGGCACGCGCTGACGGCAGTTGATTGGGCCGCGCCTCTGCGCCGGTGGCAGGCGTGGCAGGAAGCTGCCCCGCTCCCCCGATGGCCCTACTTGCAGCCCACAGCGCCCGGCGCGCACCTTCGACGAGCGTTGGGACAAGCCCGCGCCTGGTGGGCAGCCGAGGGCGCCGCACTGCTGGCCGCGCCCCTGCGCTCGGCCGTGCTCTCTGCGCTGGTGAGCCTGCTGTTGAGCGCGGCGCTTGGACGGACGGCGCTCCTGCTCACCCTCTTATTCTTAACCTGGACGGAGCTCGCAGCGCTCTGGAACGACGGACGCGGCGTCGCGCGCGGCCTGTGGTCGGGCGTCGCATTGTGTGGCCTGCCCTGGCTCCTCGGCGCCACCCTGAACGGCGCGCTCACGACAGACGCGGCGCTCTCCACGCTGGCCGTCGTCCTGCTGGCGAGCACCTTCCCGTTGCCCTCGCTCTGGACCGTCGTCGGCCCGGGGGCGGCGGCGCTTTTCCTGATGACCCAGGACGCCTTCGTCGCCGCGGGGTTTCTGTTGCTGCTGGCTTTCCCCGGCTGGCTGCTCCTGAGCCAGGGCATCGCTGACGAGGCGTACCGTCGCGCCAGCGTCCTATGGCTCTTCCTTATGCTATTCATCCTCGCGAGTGCGCTCTGATGCCCTGGCAGGGTTGGACGGCGCTGGGCGCCGGTATCATCGTCCTCATCGCCCTTCTCTACTGGCAGCTGATCATCGCCGAGGGCGCCTATCTGGGCAGCAAGGTCGTCGCCAAACTCTACGATTGGTCAGCCGGTACCTATGAGCGCATCAAGGCCTTCGACCGCAAGTACGAGCGCTGGTTCCTGGGCGTCCCGCTCACCCAGGCGCTGGCGCCGGTGGCGCAGCCCCGCGTCCTGGACGTGGCGACCGGTACCGGACGGCTGCCCCGGGTCCTCTTCGAACAGCAGGAGGCTTTCCAGGGGCGGATCGTCGGCCTGGACTACTCGCGGGAGATGTTGGCGGAGGCCGCCTGGCGCCTGACGCCCTGGCGCGCGCGCCTGGTGCTCATCTGGAAGGAGGCGAGCGCGCTGCCCTTCCCCGACGCCAGCTTCGACGCCGTCACCTGCCTGGAGGCGCTGGAGTTCATGCCGGATCCCGAGCAGGTGCTGCAGGAGATGGTGCGCGTGCTGCGACCCGGCGGCGTGCTGGTGACGTCGAATCGCATCGGCACCTGGGCGCTTTTTTTGCCCGGTCGCGCTTACGACAAAGAAGCGTTCGAGACCCTCCTGCAATCGCTGGATCTGGAGATGGTGCGGATTCGGACGTGGCAGGAGGACTACGATCTCGTCTGGGCGCGCAAGGCCGGCGTCTATCGTGAGGGCGCCGCGCAGACGCCGGCGCTGCTGCGCTGTCCCCAATGCGGGGACGAGCTCTGGCGGCTGGACGACGCCGTCGTCTGCGCCGAGGAGCATCACTTCCCCATCGGGGAGGACGACGTGATCGAGCTCGAAGCCTGACTGTGAGACGTTTGCCTACCAAGCGATCCGCGTGAAGAATTCAAACCCTGGAGTGCAAATAAAGTGAAGCGAGAGAGTATCGTCACGGCAGTAGCAAGCGACCTGACCCTGGATCGTCGTCAGGTCGGCGCCACCGTCCGCCTGATGGACGAGGGCAACACCATCCCCTTTATCGCCCGCTATCGCAAGGAGGTCACGGGCTCCCTGGACGAGGCGCAGCTTCGGAAGATCGCCGAGCGGCTGCAGTACCGCCGCAACCTAGAGGAGCGTCGCGCCACCATTCTGCACAGCATGGACGAGCAGGGCGTGCTCACCGACGAACGGCGCGCCGAGGTCGAGGCGGCGGAGACGCTGCAGCGCCTCGAGGATCTCTACCGGCCCTTCCGCCCCAAGCGACAGACACGGGCGACCAAGGCGCGCGAGAAGGGGCTGGAACCCCTGGCGGAGCTGATCCGCACGCAGGCGTTGGACGGCGCGCGCACCCGGCTGGCGCAGCCGTTCCTCAACGACGACGTGCCCTCGGTCGAGGCGGCCTACGCCGGCGCCCGGGACATCGTCGCCGAGGAGGTGACCGACGATCCGCAGGTGCGCAAGCTGGC
>CAZCPK010000437.1:0-3472 GCA_964500755.1 uncultured Anaerolineales bacterium | reverse complement strand
CTGCTACCTTTAAGCTGGTTGATCTTCTCTTTCTCGTATACCGGACGGCAACGGTGGTTATCATACCAGGTGATCTTGCTTATCGCACTTATCCCTGCTATCAGCTTGATCATTAACTGGACAAACAGTCAGCATCACCTCTTTTTCACGACCCTTAAATTCCACCGCGCGGGCATCTTCCTTATTCCCCAACGCACGGATGGCATCTGGTTTTACGTCCACGCAATCTACAGCTACGCGCTGGTTGCCATCGGCATGTTTCTGCTTGTCCGCCATGCAGTGCGAACCTTCCAGGTCTATCGAGCACAGGCCCTGGCATTGATTATTGGCGCCATCGCGCCCTTGATTCCCAACATCCTGGTCACGTTACAGTGGGTGAACATCCCGATCACGTTTGTGGGATTCACGTTGATGGGCATGATCTACGGATGGGCGTTATTCCGCTATCAGTTACTGGATCTGATCCCGGTGGCTCGCGAAACGCTCATCGATACCATGAGCGGCGGTCTACTGGTTCTCGATGCACAAGGGCGGATCTTGGACTTTAACCCGGCGACACAAGAGATCCTGAGACTTGAAACCGGACATATCGTAGGCCAAAAGATAGATAAAGTGCTGGACACTTACCCCGATTTGCTACCTTATTTTATCGCTGAGGAGGAACAAGAGATTGAGGTGGAGCTCCCGGTCGACGGCGCGTCTTATCACTATGATCTACAAGCCACTCTTTTAAGGGATTATCGCGGTCAGGTCAACGGGCGGTTGGTCTTTTTGCACGACATCACCAAACGCAAGGAGTCTGAACAAGCGCTACGGCAGTACACGACTGAATTGGAGACCAGTAACGCAGAGTTGGATGCTTTCGCCCATACCGTAGCCCATGACCTCAAGACCCCGCTGACGGTGCTAATTGGATTCGCTAGCCTGCTGGAAGCCCAACATCAGGATCTCCCAGCCGAAAGGCTCGTCCATAACGTCCAGAGCATTGCCCAAAATGCCCGAAAGATGTCGAATATCATCGACGAGCTCTTGCTATTGGCGAGCGTCCGCAAGGTGGACGAGATCCAGACACGTCCCTTGGCGATGAGCAAGATTGTAAGCGAGACGTTGCGGCGCCTCGAGGATATGATTGCTCGTCACGAAGGTAAAATTGTTACTCCCGAAACCTGGCCCACCGCGCAAGGGTACGGCCCGTGGGTTGAAGAAGTATGGGTCAACTACATCAGCAACGCCTTGAAGTACGGAGGCGATCTACCTCACGTCGAACTGGGCGCGACGCCACAACCACAAAATGAGCGCGGATGTGTGCGATTCTGGGTCCGCGACAACGGTCCAGGCATTCCCCAGGCGGAACAGAAAAAACTCTTTACGCAATTTGAACGCTTGAGTGAGACCCGTGTCGAGGGGCACGGGCTGGGACTCTCAATTGTCCAGCGCATTATAGAGAAGCTTAACGGTGAGGTGGGCGTCGAAAGCACCGTGGGAGAAGGCTGCCTCTTCTGGTTCTCACTGCCCTGCAAGACTAACTCCTCAACCGAGAAATAGCAGCATTTCACTGTTTGGACCTGATCCTACCAAAGTCCTATAGACAGCATTTTAGCTTTCTTCTATAATCACACAGTAGATGAAAGTAAAAATCATACGATTCCTTACGTTATTTTTAGGACTCGCGATAGGATTTACACCTCATCTCACACCCAGGCGGACCGTAACAGCAGCCTCCTTCAGCCCATCCTCCTCTCAACCCCTATCTTTTCCATCACTGTCGCAGAGTGCCAACGTCCCCCAGGTCAACGTGCCGTATTTCAACGGCGACGTTACCCTGGCGGAGAGCGCCACGTTCTGGTTCGGCGAGGTGACGCCCAGTGCGAATGCCATGGACGTGCGCGTCGGCTACAACGATAGGCATCTCTTTCTCCGGGTGACCGCTTTCGACCGGCGGATCTGGTACGATGCCACCCCCAGCGCCGAGACCTTCCACCAATGGGACGGCGTCACGCTCTATTTAGACACCACGGACGGAGCCTCCACTGACCTGTCTGCAGCCAGCTACCGCTTCGACGCGCAGCTGAGCTGGTGGGAGTCACGCGAGGCCTTCCAGGTTGCGTATTCGGGCGCATCCGGAGATTGGATCCGCGAAGATGTACCCTTCAACACGGATGCAGACTGGCAGGGTGATGCGCCAAATAATTCCGGAGACGACCGGGGGTGGGCTGTGAGCTACACGATCCCCTTTGCCAGCCTGGGACTGGACGGTCCACCGACGAAAGGAACGCTCTGGCGATTGGGCGTCGTGGCCCACGACCGCGATGCGCAGGATCGACCTCCGGAGGCCGAGCAACGCTGGCCCCCAGCTCTACAGCCTCAGGATCCGAACACCTGGGGAAGGTTGCACTTCGGCAACAGAGCCTATGAGCCGCCGGAGGCAACACCAGCTAGCGAAGTCATCATCCGTGAAGGCCTCGATGGCGCTGTTGTCCCCGACGCCGCCGTGGGCGGCGGTACAACCTGTGGCGGCGGCGGCGACTACTGGACGGAGTGGGGCACCCGTACTTACGGTCAGGTCAAATATTTCAACGTCCAGAATCAGGTCGACGTCTCCGATTGGCCCTGTTTCTCCAGATATTACGTGACCTTTCCCCTGGCCTCGCTGCCAGAGAATAGAACAGTTCTTTCGGCCACCTTGCGGTTCCACCTCTTTGGAAACGCCGGTGAGGGGTGGGATCCACCGCCCCGCGCCTCGCTTATCCAGGTCTTCACTGTGAGCGAAACATGGGACGAAGCCACGCTCACCTGGAACAACGCCCCGCAGGCGCAGGAAAACGTCGCCGCACAGTGGGTCGACCCGGTTGACGAGTACCCTGGACTTCCCGGCATTCCTTACGATTGGGACGTCAGCGGCGCGGTCGCGGACGCCTACGCTCACGGTCGCCCTCTGCGATTGGCGCTCTGGGAGGCGGATACCGGGTATCACAGCGGCAAATATTTCCACAGCTCCGAGGAAGAGGAGTACAACGCCCTAGGTCGACCCACGTTGATCGTCACTCTGGGTCGACCGGCGCCCGACGTTGATCTACACGTTCTCCCTCCCAGCGGGCACGAGGGCGATACGGTCGCGTTCACCTTCCGATTCAACGGGACAGGCGTTCCCCTGACGCTCACCAACACCTTGCCTGAGGAGCTGGGCGCGCCCCAGAACATAGAGATTACGGGGAGCGACGTTGCCCCCCACTACGATCCCGCCACGCATCGTCTCACCTGGCAAGCATCCCCCGCTGCAGAGGAGACGATTACGCTCCAATATAGAACAACGATCAACACCCCAGAGACCAAATCTCTCGCAAACACGATTCACCTTACGGACGCGGACGGGTATGCCGTGACCAAGTCCATCTCGGTCTTGGTCAACGCCCACCACTGTTATCTCCCGCTGATATCCAGACGTTGATCAGGTCATACCCTGTAGCGCGGG
>CAZCPK010000436.1:0-3478 GCA_964500755.1 uncultured Anaerolineales bacterium | reverse complement strand
ATAGACCGGTACGTTGCTATTCAAAAGTGTCAACCTATTTCCGAACCTTCCCCGAGATTTTTATATTTTCCGTACGTAAGAGTATAATGAGTCTGTATGCTTCACTTAACCAAACTACACTCTACCAGCCAACAAGGAGCTGACATGAAAAGCCACGTGATTGACTATCAGATTTACGGAGACGACCTTCAATTTGTGGAGGTCGAACTGGATCAGAACGAGACGGTGATCGCCGAGGCCGGTATGATGATGTACATGGAGGACGGCATCACCTACGATACCAAGTTGGGCGACGGGTCGAAGCCCCGGCGCGGCCTCCTGGATACCATGCTCGACGTCGGCAAGCGCGTGTTGACGCGCGAGTCGATCTTCCTGACGCACTTCACCAACAGTCGTCCGCAGAAGCGCCACGTCGCCTTCGGCGCGCCCTATCCCGGCAAGATCATCGACCTGGACCTCGACCAGACCGGCGGCGAGCTGCTCTGTCAGAAGGACGCGTTCCTGGCGGCTGCGCGCGGTACGGAGATCAGCATAGCGTTTCACAAGCGATTGGGGGCGGGCCTCTTCGGCGGCGAGGGCTTCATTCTGCAGCGTCTGCGCGGCGACGGCATGGCCTTCCTGCACGCGGGCGGTGCCATCGTCAAGAAGCATCTGCAGAATGACCGCATCATGGTGGATACCGGCTGTATCGTCGCCTTTGAGACCGGTATCGACTACGATATTGAGCGCGCGGGTAACCTCAAGTCGATGCTCTTCGGCGGCGAAGGGCTTTTCCTGGCGACATTGCAGGGCACCGGACACGTCTGGCTCCAATCGCTGCCCTTCTCTCGCCTCGCCGACCGCATCCTGAAGTTCGCTCCATCTGAGGGCGGACGCAGCCAGGGGGAGGGCTCCGTTATCAAGGGGATCACTGATTTCTTGCAGGAGTAACTCTCGATAGATCTGAAGTAAGCAAAGGGGAAAACTGCAGCTCGTGCCGCTTGCAATCACCTCTTTACGTCCACGGTCACTCGGCAGTCAACTGCCGAGTGACCGTTTTATTTTGGTAAGAGACGTAACTTTCCTGATATGTTTTGTTAACGACCGGCCCAGCATTTCCTGGTAAGATAGAGGAGCGATGAAGAGAGGCTACGTTAACGAGGAAAGTGAGCAATGCCGAGCATTCTGGTCGTAGAGGATCATCCGGTGATGCGACCGACCCTGCGGGATCTGTTGCAGTTGGAGGGGTACAGGGTATGCACTGCCGTCCACGGTGGCGATGCGCTGACGCGTCTTGAAGAAGAGCCGGTTGACCTGGTGATCACCGATTTTATGATGCCGGAGTTGGATGGATTGACGTTGCTGCAGACGCTGCGCGCCGACGAGCGGTACGCCAAGTTGCCCGTTTTGATGTTCACCGCGGCCGCCAACCCGGAGATACGTGCGCGGGTTATGGCCGCCGGCGCTGACGATTTCCTCCTGCGGCCCATCACGCCACAGGACTTTCTGGTTGCTGTACGACGCCTGATTCAACGGTAGGCGTACAAGTTCCTTCCTTGACTGGACGCCGGGCTTCGGCCCGGCGTCTACTTTTTGTACTACGAGGGCTGGTCTTTGGGCGTTAGGTCGGCTTTTCCGCCGTGATCAAGAAGAAGGGCAGATGCGCGACCGCGCTCCAATCTTCATCCTGTGTGCTCGCTACCTCCGCTTCTGCCACCGACGTGTGCTCCTCTTCGGTCAACGGCAGGCCGCGCAACAGCGTGAAGCGGGCCGGGTCGGGGGGCACGAGACGGTTGAAGAGGTTGACGTGCACGTCGAAGCCGCGGCGAGCCAGGGCCCGGGGCAGCTTGCGCCCCACGGAAGGATCGGCGCCGGCGCGAGACAGCGCCGCGATCCAGATCTCTTGTACGGCGATCTCCGGCGGATATTCTATCAGGCCGCCATAGTCCGGCTCGAGCGCGACCAGCACGCCGCCGGGCGCGAGGACGCGCGTGAGCTCGTCCAGCGCAGGCGCCAGCGGCTGTACCCAGAGCAACGTCAGCTGGCTGAAGACTAGGTCGAAGGTCGCGGCGGCGCAGGGGAGACGCCGGGCATCTCCCCCGACGCGCGCGGCATCGACAAAGGCATCGGGCGTCCGCAGCGCGTCCACTCGTCGATCGAGCGCCACGACGCGCCCGCCGGCTCGCCGCGCCAGCTCGCCGGTCACCACACCGCGTCCCGCGCCCAGGTCCAGCACGCGCCGCCGTCGGGCGATGGCGACGCGCCGCAACAGCATCGAGCGCGCCGGTCGTATCCACCGCGCCTGGCGTTCCAGCAGGTCCTTTTCCGGCAAATCCGCATGTTCCATGTGATTCTTCCTTTGAGATTAGGTTCAAAGTCAAACATTAGCACGTTGGAACGTTCCAACGTGCTAACGTTATGTTCCATTATACACGTTGCTTCCCCCAAGGGCTATGTTACACTAATTTAAATGACTTGGCTCTACTTGAAAAAAGGTCAATCTAACCACAGAGCACGCGGAGGGCACAGAGATTTTAAGTTCTATTATGATTTTCTGCCATGATATCCGGAGAAATGCGAAAATAATTAAACACCATACTAAATTTTTCTTCGTGCTCTCTGTGCTCTCTGCGGTAAACAGGCTTTTTTCACCAGAGTCATGACTTTGGACCTTCGACTTTTGACTTTTGACCAATTCACTAAGGAGTCGACACTATGGACGTCACTGATCTGGAGACTGTGTTGGCGGCTGCGGAGCCGCTGATTGAACTGGCGATTGAGGAGGATATTGGACCGGGCGACGCGACCAGCACGTCGACGCTGCCCCCGCGCGCGACGCTCAGCGGTTGCATCACCGCCAAGGAAAGCGGCGTCATCGCCGGGCTGCCGGTGGTCGAGGCCGTCTTCCGGCGCGTCGATCCGCAGATCCGCTTCAGCCCGCGCGTCGACGAGGGGCAGGAGGTGGTCGCGGGCGAGATTGTGGCCGACGTCAGCGGGCCGGGGCCGGCGTTGCTGGCGGCCGAGCGCATCGCGCTCAACTTCTTCCAGCGGATGGCGGGGATTGCCACGCGGACGCGCGACTTCGTCGACGCCGTCGCTGCCACCGACGCCACAATCCTGGACACGCGCAAGACGCTGCCCGGTTTCCGGGTGCTGGACAAGTACGCCGTGCGCATGGGCGGCGGTACCAACCACCGCCTTTCGCTCTTCGACATGCTGATGATCAAGGACAACCACATCGACGGGGCGGGCGGGCTCACCGCGGCGGTGACGCGGGCCCGGGAGCGCCACCCCGAGTTGCCCATTGAGGTGGAGGTGCGGACCTTAGACGAGTTACGCGAGGCTCTGCGCCTCGATCCACCGTTGGATCGCATCCTGCTCGACAACATGCCGCCGGACCTGCTGCGCGAAGCCGTCGCCATCACCGACGGCCGCGTGCCGCTGGAGGCCTCCGGCGGCGTGACGCTGGAGACCGTGGCGACCATCGCGGGCGCCGGCG
>CAZCPK010000435.1:0-3508 GCA_964500755.1 uncultured Anaerolineales bacterium | reverse complement strand
TGGTCGAGCGGGAGCTGGGTCGCTCGCTAGGCGCCGCGGAACGCTCACACGTCCTGGCGCTGATCGAGGCGGAGGAGGGGCACCCGCTGACGCTGTTACAGAGAGCGTCCCAGGTCGCCGACGGCGCAACGTCCTTCGCGGCGCTGTCCGGGGAGCGGGAAGAGGACGCCGCCACGGAGAGGACGACGCTGCAGGGGCTCTCCGACGATCAGCAGCGGCTGTTGGCCGTGTTGGCGGTGACGGGCGGCGCTCCCGTTTCCCAGGAACGTCTTCAGGCGCTGGTCGGGGTTGACGATCTGCCGTCGCTTCTGGAAGGGCTCCAGCAGCGGCATCTGGTGCAGGCCCATAGCTCTCGGTACAGCCTCACCGGGGACCTGCGCGAGTCGTTGCTTTCCCACTGGGATCTGGACAGTTGGTGGGGCCACGTGCGCGACTATGGCCTTCATTGGACCCGGGCCCGGGCTGAGGCGCCAGCGCGTCTCCAGGAAGCCGAGGAATTCTTGCTCGGCCTGGTTCGGGAGGGCGTGCGTCGACGTGACTGGAAAGGTGTGCTGGCGCTGACACGGGCGACCGAAGGTGCGCTGGCGCTGAGCGGCTACTGGGGGCGTTGGCGAAAAGTGCTGGACGCGGGGTTGAAGGCGGCGCAGGCGGTGGGCGATCAAGCCGCGGAAGCCTGGGCCCATCATCAGCTGGGCTCGCGCTGGCTCTGCCTGGAGGTCGAAGGCCCGGCGCGTTCGTCGTTGAGCAAGGCGCTTCGTTTGCGAGAGATGCTCGGCGACGAGGCGGGCGCCGCCGTGACCCGTCACAACCTGAATCTGTTGGTGACGCCGCCCGGAGAAGCGCCCCCGGAAGCGTCCCCACCATCAACCGGCGCTGGAGGAGTTTCCAGCGGGCTCTCGGGGCTTCTGATCGGGGCGCTGGTTCTGGTAGGGGTGCTGTTGCTGGGAGGCGCCTTGATTGCCGGGGGTGTGTTGCTCTTTGGTGATAACGTACCGGCGCCCGTCATAGCGCCGACGGAGACCGCGACACCGACGCCTACGTCCACGCCGACGCAAACGCCTACGTCCACGCCTACTGCTACCGCCACGTCCACGGCGACGCCGACCGACACACCTACGGTGACGCCAACGCCTACGTCAACGGCGACGCCCGCGCCGCCCGATCTGCGGGTGGCGGAATTTGAGGCGCTGGGACCACTGCAGGTGAGCGGTGCGTTAGAAGACGAGGTGTGGCTGCCGGTCCGGGTGCAGCTCGTCAACCAGGGGGGCACGGAGGCGCCGGTTTTCAAAGTCTCCTTACTCTATCGCTACGCGGACGCCATCGGGGAGGGCGTCTTCGACGTGGCGTTCACGCCTCTGGAGGACGAGAGCGTCTACTATCCCTTTACGCAAGCGCCACTGGCGCCAGGCGACGTCACCGTCGTCAAGGGCTGGGCGCGCTTTCCCGGCTATCTGCGGGACTCGACGTTGTGGCTCCAGGCGCTCGCCGACAGCTGTCGGGGCGAGGAATTTATGCCGGCGGCGTGCCGCGTCCGGGAGCAGGACGAAGATAACAATCTCTCGAGAATCCTTGCGGTTCGCATTCCCGGCGTGCCCCGCCCGCTCAATCCCGAGGACGGTGAGCAGATCCTCTGCGGCTACGAGACGCTGACATTGACCTGGACAGCGGTGTCCTCCGTGGAACAGTATAACGTGGAGGTCGAGTTCCGAGATACCCCGGAGTTCGGTTGGTCGTCCTATCGCGCGTTCTCCCTGGAAGAGGAAGCCGTCGGGACCGTCGACGGTGTGCTGCGCGCAGAGCCGGAAGAGGAGCTCCTGCCCTGCGGCGATTATCGCTGGCGGGTACAGGGGGGGACTCCTTCGGGGAACGAGGGATTCTGGTCCGGGTGGTCCGCCTTTTTCCTATCCGAGCTGGAGTGAAACTATGGGTGAGCGAGAGTATCTGGACGTAGAGATACGGGTCTTTCCGGAACAAGTCGAGGGTGAATATCCCGTAGAGCTGACTGTCGCGGGGGAAGAGACGTACCCTCGGGGAGGACTTGCGGTAGAGCTACTGCCCTGGATTTCCTCGGGAGAGGTTGCGCTCGATGGACGGCGGCTTTTCGACGCCCTCCTCGCCGGTGAGGGACCCCGTCGCGGTTGGCTGGAGGCGCGAGGACGGTCGTTCCGCCGCCGCGTGCGACTCTGGCTCGACGCGGCGGCGCCGTCCCTCCACACCTTGCCCTGGGAGCTGTTGCGAGATGCCGGGGCGTGGCTTGCCGCCGACGCGGACACGCCCTTCTCCCGCTATCTGCCGGTGGCGGAGCCCTGGGGCGCGACGCGGACGGTACCCCTGCGCGTCCTGGCGGTTGTCTCGGCGCCCGCGGATATCGAGGTCCTTTATGGGCTGTCGCTTGTGGATATCGAGGCCGAGCGTACGCTGCTGGAAAACGTCTTCTTTCCGCTGGAAGGCGACGCGCTGCAGCTGGACATACTGGAGCCGCCGGTCACGCTCTCGCGGCTGGAGGGGGCGTTGCAACAGGGTTATGACGTACTGCACTACGTGGGGCACGGGACCTACAATGCCCGTCGTCACCAGACCGCCCTCTACTTGCAGGACGAGGATGGCGGCGCGGCGCCGGTCAGCGACCGGGCCTTGCTGGAGATGCTGCAACGAAAAAATAGACGTCCGTTGCTCGTGACGTTGATGGCCTGTCAGAGCGCGGTCCGCGCCGCCGGAGCATTTCTGGGGTTGGGGCCGCGTCTACTCCTCACCGGAGTGCCGGCTGTCCTGGCGATGCAGGATCGGGTGACCGTCAAGTCGGCCCGGATCTTCAGCACGGCCTTCTACCGCAATTTGGTCAAGCAGGGCGTGGTCGATCTGGCGGTCAATCAGGCGCGGAGCCGGCTGCTCAGTGAGGGGCGACTCGATGCCGGGGTGCCGGTGCTCTTTATGCGCCTGCGTTCGGGGCGTTTGTGGAGCAGGTCCGGCGCAGGCAGCGGCGTCCTCTCGGCGCCGGGGCTACAGGTGCAGGGCGACGTCTCCGGGCAGGCGGCGGTCAGCGGCAGTGGGAGTGTGACGCAGATCGGCGAGATGCGGGGCGGGGAGGTCAACCTGGGAACTCCGTCGACCCCGACGGCTTCTCGGGACGAGCTCGCGTTGGGGGAGCTACAGGTGTCGTTGGATGACCTGCGCAGGCACGTCGCCAGCGACGTGCCTGCGGCGGAGCGGGACGCGGCGCTGCAGACGCTGGCTGCGCTGGAGGCCGCCATCAGCGCCGACCCGCCGGATCTGAGGGCCATGGCAGCGGCTCAGACGTGGTTTCGCGACCACGCGCCTCGCCTGGTCGGGGCCCTCAGACATAACGTGTTGTTGCATCCGGCGCTGCACAAGCGGGTCGCTGCCTCCGGCGCCGACCGACTGCGTGCCTATCGACGCCGTTTCCTGGAAGCGTAGACGACAAGGGGTCTCTGGGACTTTGCCGGATAGTGGAGTGAGTGCTTCTAAAAACCATGTCCCTAAAACTAGT
>CAZCPK010000434.1:1540-3508 GCA_964500755.1 uncultured Anaerolineales bacterium | reverse complement strand
GCTGGAGGAGCGCGATCTCTGGCCGGTGCTCAAGCAGTGGCTCTACGACGGCGCCCTGGGCCCGGTCTTCCATCGCCCCTACGCCCACGCCGCCGGCGAGGAAAACAGCCCGCCCGAGAGCGAAGACGAACCTGCCTCAACCGCCACGTCCCTGTTGGATACACTGCGCAAGCTGCTCAGATAGCGACGAGATGCCCTCTCCGCGCTTTAGATACGCCGCCAGCGCAGCTGATTCTCGTCCATCACAATCTCCACCTCGCCCCCGCGCTGGAGCGACGTGAGGGCGGCCTGGATCGTCGTCAGCGAGAGCAGGAAGAACTGCGGCGCCGTAAAGGTGACGTCGTAGTGCGCCGCCACGGACCGCAGCACGTCCTGCGGCGTACGGGGCTCCTCTAGCGCTTCCCAGGCCAGACTCCGCAGCTCCTGCAACCGTGCGACGTTCGCCTCCACCAGCGGCGACACGTCCTGCACCGGTGTGCCGTGGCCCGGCACAAACCACGTGTACGCCAGGTCGGGAAGGTGCGCCAGCGTCTGCAGCCAGGCGTCGAGGTCGTGGCAGAAAAGGATCGGGTGCCGCGACAGCGTCGCGTGGGGGAAGACGACGTCGCCGCAGTAGAACGTGTCGTCGTAAACGATGCCCACCTGGGCCGGCGCGTGGCCCGGCAGCGGAATGACCTCGAGCGCGAAGCCCGCGATCTCCTGTGGACCGGGCGTCAAGGGCTGCGGCGGCGTCGCCACCGCCTCCGCCAGGGTGAACTTGCTGCGCAACTCCTCAATGGGCGCCGCGCCTCCGTAGAGAAAGAGCGGCTCCAGGATGGGATGGGCGACGAAGGCGCCTTCAAGCGGCGGCGCATACACGGGCACATCCGTCTCTCCCACGGCCCACGCGGCGCCGCCGAAGTGATCGGCGTGTCCGTGGGTGATCAGCAACCCGCGCAGTTCCGCGCGCAGGCCGTCCAACTGCCGCAGCGCCCTTCTGACCATCCCGTCGTCCAGCCCGGTGTCGATCAAGAGCGCGCGGTCGCCCTCCACGAGCACGCCGACGTTGGACCCGCTCAACAGCGCATAGGTCGTCTCGCTCAACTGTCGCCACGTCTTAGCCATGCGATCCCCCCGAGGAAGCGTCCGTCAAATTAGAGTTATATTTACGCAGATCCCAAATCCTGATCCGCGGCGTCGCCGTGCTGCGTGAGGTACCGGATGACCCAGTTGCCGACCAGGACATAACGGAAATCGCGGCCCTGCACGACCAACACGGTCGCCACGACGCCGTAGACGACAAAAGCCAGTCCGAGCAGCATCAGAATTCCCATGACGCCAAAGGGCAGAAAGGTCATAAGGAACCCCGCACCGGGGCCGATCTCTCCCTGCGTCCCCGCCATTGCGAAGACACCGCCGAAGACCGCGAAGAAGGAGAACATATAACAACCCATCCCCACAAACCAGAGGATGACTAGCAACAGTTGGTAAGCCAGCGCCTGTAACGCCTGGAAGGCCACGAAATTCGACTCCTCGCGCTGCGTGACCCAGATCACGATGGGACCGATGATGCCCACGAGCGGCAAAAGAATCGTCACGTGTGAGAGCGCCGCCATAATGCGTTCGTCCTGCGTACGTTGACCGTCCATTATTACCTCCTGTGCAGATTGGTTGCAAGTTGAAAGTTACAAGTTACAAGTTGCAAGTTGCAAGTTGCAAGTTATCCACTCCCCCTGGTCGTGACGGGTCTCTGGATCGTGCTCCTCTATTAGTCTAAGGTAAAATCAGGTGAAGGGCAACTCAAGGGCTGGGGACGATTTGTGTGCCTCGGAAGCGATCTTTACGGCTCAGAAACGATTTGTTGCTGATAGCAGATGGCCTACAACGCTTTCCAATCATTCGCGACGGCAAAAAATCTCCCATGACGACTTACAACCGTCCGACAGCTACAGCACGTCCACGGGGTCGACGTCCACACGCCAGCCAGGG
>CAZCPK010000434.1:0-1530 GCA_964500755.1 uncultured Anaerolineales bacterium | reverse complement strand
TCTCGAAATCGCGCAAGAAAGCGGGCGGATCGACGTGCCGGAGCAGGAGGTGCCAGCGGTAACGGTTTCGCACCTTGGCGAAGAAGGCGGGCGCCGGACCGATGAGATCCTCCGCCGGCAGCCCGTCGGCGAGCAGCGCGGCCCGCAGGCGCGCCGCCAGCGTCTCGGCTTGAGATCGAGCGCGGTGTGGACGCTTGTCGCGGAAGACGAAGCGGGCCAGCCGGATAGCGGGCGGATAACCAGCGCGGCGGCGAAAGGCCAGCTCCCGGCGGGCGAAGCCGGTGTAGTCGTGGTCCGCCGCGCACTGGATGGCGTAGTGATCGGGATGATAGGTCTGCAGGAAGCCCTGCCCACCCAGCAGACCGCGCCCGGCGCGGCCCGCCACCTGGGCCAGCAGCTGAAAGGTCCGCTCGGCGGCGCGGAAGTCGGGCAGGTGCAGCCCCACGTCCGCCGAGACGACGCCGACGACGGTCACGCGCGGCAGATCCAGCCCCCGGGCGATCATCTGCGTCCCCACAAGCACGTCGACGTCGCCGGTGGCGAACTGCGCCATCAACTCGGCGTGGGCCGCGTGGTTGGTCGCCACGTCGCGGTCCCAGCGCAGCAGCCGGGCGTCGGGCCAGCGCTGCGAAACCCGCCGCTCCAGCCCCTCGGTCCCCAACCCGAAGGCCCGCACGCGGTGCGACTGGCACGCCGGACAGTGCGAGACCATAGACTCGCGGTAGCTGCAGCGGTGACAGAGCAGGACGTCGGCGCGCCGGTGGAAGGTAAGCGGAATCTCGCAGCTGGGACACTCGGCTACCCAACCGCAGTCGCGGCAGAAGACGTGCGTCGAGGTACCGCGCCGGTTGAGGAAGAGAATGGCCTGCTCGTGGTGCGCCAGGGCGTCGTCCAACGCTCGCTGCAGCGGGCGGCTAAAGATGGAGCGATTGCCGGCCTGTAGCTCGGCCCGCATGTCGACGACGCGCACCGGCGGCAGGTCGATGGTACAGGCCTCCGGTCCCTCGGGCACCGCGCGATAACGGCTCTTATCCAGATGCAACTGCTGCTGCCACGCTTCGATGCGGCGGCGGTGCCCCAGCACGCGGCGGGGCATCTCCAGCAGCCAATACCGACCCTGCTGCGCGCGCGTGTACGCCTCCAGCGACGGCGTAGCGCTGCCATAGACGACCAGCGCGCCGGTCAGCCGGCCCAACGCCTCGGCGGTCTCCCGGGTGTGGTAATAGGGCTGCTGCAGCGCCTTGTAGCTGGTGTCCTCTTCCTCGTCAAGCACGATCAAACCCAGGTTTGGGAAGGGGACGAAGAGCGCCGAGCGCGCGCCAACCAACACGTGCAGCTCGCCGGCCCGTACGCGCCGCCAGGTGTCGTAACGCTCGCCGGCGGTCATGCCGCTGTGCCAGACGCCGACCGCGTCCGGGAAGCGCACGGCAAAACGGCGCACCGTCTGGGGCGTCAGGCTGATCTCGGGGACCAGCATCAGCGCCTGACGTCCCTGGGCCAGCACTTTTTCCGTGGCCCGCAGGTAAATCT
>CAZCPK010000433.1:0-3508 GCA_964500755.1 uncultured Anaerolineales bacterium | reverse complement strand
CGTCGCCGCAGCCGACGTCCAATAGCCTGATCGTAGGCGGCAAAGTCCCAAATACCGACCAGATTACGGATAAGTGCCCAGGCCTTCCAAAAAAGCGAGAGCAGCCCCATCTGGTGACCGTGAATCAGCGCCACCCGATACCCTTCCAAATCGAGCACTACAGATTCAGGCAGCGTTCGCCCGGCGTCCGAGCGCTCCACCCAATGATAGTTGCCCCGCACGGCATGGACCGGGGCGATCTCTCGTAGCGGAGCAAGCACCCACGGCTCATCGACGTCACCGGCGTGAAGAATAAGGTCGACGCCATCTAACGCCTCCAAAAGCACCGGGGATAACTGCGGTGCTCGGTACGGCACATGCGTGTCGGCCAAAAGCCCGACTAACATAAGAAAAGACCACCGGCGAGGTGGTCTTCCTGACACAAGGAAAAGATAAGGAAACTCCCACTGAACGTCCCCAAAGTCGGGAGGTCATCAACAGACTGGAAGATACCCGAGGTGCACCTTGAGTCGGAGGACAAATCCTCTACATGTGCGTCTCAATATATTCGACGGCGTCACCGACCGTCGTGATGTTACGCGCGTCCTCGTCAGAGATCCGTCCGCCGAAGTTGTCCTCAAAGGCCATGATAAGTTCCACCAGATCCAGAGAATCGGCTCCCAAATCCTCTCGGAACTTCGCGTCGGGTTCTATGCGGTCTTCCTCAATAGAGAGAAGATCCACGATGATGCCTTTAACGTGCTCGTAGATTTCCTGGTTCATCTTCAGCCTCCTGGGAAAAGCATCCATGCAACGAGTTTCAGTAATGACACCTAGCATATTGTAACGAGCCAGAAGGAAAAGTCAAGATTGACGAATCTCAAGTTTAAGTTAAGATGAAAAGCAGCTCCGCGCGCACCACACTGAGAGTATAGGAGAAGTTGGAGAGGGTCATTGGGTGTGGTCTTCAGATAAAGGTAAAAGGTCAAGGCACATATGAAGCATCTCACTGCCCATCGCAAGGATGACCACATCGACATCAATCTTCACGAGGACGTCTCATTTAAACAGACCACCACGGGATTTGAGCACTATGTTTTCGAGCACCACGCTCTTCCGGAGATCGACCTGCAGGAGATTGATACCGGGACCCGCCTGTTTGGCAAGCACCTCCGTTTCCCCCTCATTATCTCGTCCATGACCGGCGGCTCATCCAAAGCGGCTCAGATCAACCAGGTATTGGCGGAAGGGGCGCAGGCTCACGGCGTGGGCATGGGTCTGGGCTCCATGCGCGCCGCTCTGGAGCGACCAGAGACGGCCTGGACATACCAGGTACGTCGTTTCGCCCCTGATATTCTCCTGTTTGCAAACCTGGGGGCCGTACAACTGAACTACGGATATGGGCCGGAGGACTGCCAACGATTGGTGGAGATGGTCGAGGCCGATGGGTTGATCTTGCACCTCAATCCCCTGCAGGAAGCGCTACAGCCGGAGGGGGATACCCGTTTTGCCGGATTGCTCCGACGGATTGAGGCGGTCTGCGCGGCTCTGGACGTTCCGATATTGGCCAAAGAGGTGGGCTGGGGGTTTTCGGGAAAGATGGCGCGCCGCCTGGAAAACGTGGGCGTCGCCGGGATCGACATCGCCGGCGCAGGCGGCACCTCCTGGAGCCAGGTCGAGATGCACCGGGGCAAGACGCGCGTGCAGCGAGAGGTCGCCACCTCCTTCCGCGAGTGGGGGATCCCCACGGCCCGGTCCATACAAGATGTCCACCGCACGGCCCCCAGCCTATCCGTCATCGCCAGCGGGGGCCTGCGGGACGGCATTGACGTCGCCAAGGGCGTCGCTCTGGGCGCGGACGCAGGCGGGATTGCCGGCCGGTTGCTCCGCAGCGCCGCCAAGTCAGCGGAACGGCTGGACGAAGAGCTGACGATTCTCCACAAGCAGTTCAAGACAACGATGTTCGTCGCCGGGGCCCGCGACGTCGCGACACTGTCCGCCACCCCGCTGCAGCACCGGAGGGTCACGCACTTCTAGAAACCCTCGGAAGCCTATGGACGGCAAGGTCCCCCTAAATACCTGAAGAGTGAATTCCACCTAATAGGAAAAGGAAGAAAGCGTTATGGATCCATTCTCACGTTATCTGCCGGCCCTGGAAGGGGAGCTGCAGCACGCCACCCGCCCCAATCCCGACAGCCCCGAGCTGCTGTATGGCATGCTCCACTATCACCTGGGTTGGGTCAACGCCGATTTCGAGCCGGAGCTACAGGATGCGGGCAAGCGCCTGCGCCCTATCTACCTGCTGCTCTGCTGTGAGGCGCAACAGGGAACCTGGCAACAGGCGCTCCCCGTCGCCGCCGGCGTGGAGCTGTTGCACAATTTCTCCCTGATCCACGACGACATCGAGGATCAGGACACCCGCCGTCGCGGTCGGACGACGGTGTGGGCGCGCTGGGGCCAGGCTCAGGGTATCAACGCCGGGGATACGCTCTTCAGCCTCGCGCACCGCGTGTTGTTGGATCTTCAGGGACGGGGGCTCTCCCTGGAGCGGACGTTCCGGATCTACCAACGCTTCATCGATACAACCATCGCGCTCACCGAGGGCCAATGCATGGACATCGCCTTTGAGACGCTGCCCGAGGTCGACGAGGAGACCTACCTGCGGATGGTGAGCGGTAAGACAGCGGCCCTCATCGCCTTCACCTGTGAGGCCGGGGGGCTCGTGGCAGGCGCACCGCACGACCGGTCGAGAGCGCTGCGCGCCTTCGGTTACAATCTGGGCATGTGCTTTCAGATGCAGGACGATCTCTTGGGGCTCTGGGGCGATCCCCAGCGCACCGGGAAGCCCGTCGGGGCGGATTTACGCCAGCACAAGAAGACGCTCCCCATCATTCACGGACTTTCACACAACGCGGAGCTCCGGAAATTGCTTCAGAATACTGCACTCTCCGAGGACGACATCCATCATGCCCAGTCACTGCTAGAAGAAGCCGGCAGCCGCACCTACACGCTCGAACGGGCAGAGACCTACCATCAGGAGGCGATGACCGCTCTGGAACAGAGCGCGGGCGTGGGCGAGCCGCAGACGACGCTCAAATCGCTGACGCTAAGACTCCTCAACCGGGATAAGTGATCGTCACTCTGGCTACCTGACGCTTTTCTGAAGCGGAGGCTAAATCAGCAGATTGAGCGGATTTCCCCTTGATGACAACATTTGCCAAGTCTGTCTGCCCTGCCGGGATTAAGCCCACAAAATGGCTCTGGTGAGAAAAGCCTGTTTACCGCAGAGAACGCTGAGAAAAATCTAGTGTCATGTTTAACTATTTGACTCTACTGAAAAAGTGTTTAAGCTACCGCGCCCCAAAGAACACCGAGGGTAATATTAAAATATTAAAAAGGCATTGAGAAGAATTCACGAAACAAGCGTCTGGGTTAATTTTATTTACGTAATCTCTTGTTTTCTCTGTGCCCTTCGTGTCTTGTATATTAGATTAAGGAACCTTAACAACACGAATAGCCAAAAGTGAAG
>CAZCPK010000432.1:0-3509 GCA_964500755.1 uncultured Anaerolineales bacterium | reverse complement strand
CCTGCAACCAAGGGTTTAAGAGACCCCTGCTCTGCCAATTGAGCTAGCGGGCCACACGAGTCTCCCTCGAGGGGCAACAACGATATCCTACCATAATTCGGGGGTTTGACAAGCTTCTCCAGACTCAAGCGCGCGCAGTATAGAACACATCGAGAGAAACCGTAACCGCACTTTCCGTAGCGCGTGCCGGAGAACGCCCTGAAAAGTGCGGTTATTATGTTCTCTATCCGCAGGGGATTTCGAAGCAAATCGATTACCAAAACCACCCTCGCCACTCCAGAACGTGCGTAGACAAGATCAAGGCAAACGCAGCCGGGGGTGATAACATGGACAAACGTCACAGGGAGTCTCTGAGGGGTCTTGGAAAGCCGCAGAACCGCTTCGTTTGCCCCGCAGGTGACCTCCTTGCTCTTTCCGATAAAAAATGATAGACTAGAACTCGCTTGAGGATAGCAGAATATTATACATAGAATCGAGGGGTAAAAAGATGCCGGGAAGAATTGGAACGCTAGAATGGGTGCTCGTGCTGCTCCTTGCGCTGATTCTCTTTGGACCTGACCGTATCTCTAAAGTCGGAGCGGAGCTCGGTAAGAGCATCCACGCATTTCAGGCCGGATTGAGGGGAGAAAATATCGACGAAGAGAAGAACGAGCAAGCCGCATCTGGCAAGCAGAGCGACTCACCTTCATCGGAAGCGTAGGATAGGCAAGTCTCTCCTACCGCGTCGTCTTGACACTTTTCGCCATCGTGTTACAATCCATGATAATCATGAATAATCAAATGTCGTTCGTCTACACGCACCACCATGCGAAGCCGCAGCCGCCCGACCAGGGAGGTCTGGCTTCACGTGCCAGATAGACGCGCGCAGAGATAAGCGCTCACCAGCCCCCGGGTCGACCGGGGGCTTTTTTTATGCCGCAAGGAGGCTTTACTATGGATAATCGCACCGACATCCGACTTTCGCTGCCCAGTAAGGGTCGCCTGGCCGATAACGCCGTCGAGTTTCTGGCTGCGTGCGGCTTCGACGTCTACAAGCCTAACCCACGACAGTACGCCGCCCAGATCCCCAACCTACCCGGCGTGACCGTGCTCTTTCAGCGCGTCGGCGACATCGTCGTCAGCGTGCGCGACGGCAGCGTCGACTTCGGTGTCACCGGCATGGACGTCACGGCGGAGTACGGCGGCGAGGGCGACGAGATCCTCGTGCTGCACGACCGCCTGGGCTTCGGCGCCTGTCACCTCTCCGTGGCCGTGCCGGAAGCCTGGGAGACCATCGTGACCATGGCCGATCTGGCCGCTTTCGCCGAGACGTTGGAACGACCGTTGCGCGTGGCGACGAAGTTCCCCAACGTGACGAAGCGGTTCCTGGAGCAGAACGACATCTCGTCCTTCACGCTGATCGAGGCCGAGGGCACACTGGAAGTCGCCCCCGCCATCGGGTATGCCGACTGCATCGTGGACCTGGTCTCATCGGGACAGACGCTGCGAGATAACCGGCTGCGTGAGTTGAGCGACGGCGTGATTTTGCGTTCCCAGGCCGGGCTGATCGCCAATCACACCGCGTTGCGTAATCGTCCCGAGGTACTGGACGTCGCCCGCCGGCTGCTTGAGTTCACCGAGGCGTATCTGCGCGCCAAGGATCACGTGATGGTCGTGGCCAACATGCGCGGAGAGTCACCGGACGCCATCGCGGCGCGCATGACCCAGCGCCCCACCCTCGGTGGGCTGCAGGGCCCCACCATCTCCCCGGTCATCGCCAAGGGCATGACCCAGAACGGCTGGTACGCCGTCCAGATCGCCGTGGAACGCGACCAGCTCTTCGACACCATCCGGGATTTGCGGGCCATCGGCGGGAGCGGCGTCGTCGTCACACCGGTGACGTACATCTTCGAAGAGGAACCGGAGCGCTATCAGGCTATGATGGAGGCCGTAAAGAGTTGAAAGTTGCAGGTTGAAAGTTGGCTCTACTGAAAAAAGGTCAATCTAACCGCAGAGCACGCAGAGGGCACAGAGATTTTTATTTTTGCTATAATTTTTTCCAACAACATCAGGAAAAACCTAAGCTTCACTAAACATCATATTAATTTTATCTCTGCGTTCTCTGTGCTCTCCGTGGTGAATAGGTTTTTTCAGCAGAACCAAGGTTGAAAGTTGGAGATCTCATATCACGCAACTTGCAACCTGTAACTTGCAACTTTATGAAAAGGAGCCAGACCATGATTAGGATTTACGACAGTTTAGAAGCAGCCAACAAGATTCTGGAACGTCGAGAGATGCTTACCGTGGAGGACGTGCCCGAGGTCGTATTGCAGGGCATCGAGCGGGTCTTCGGCGAGCCCCTGACGCCCGAACGCGCCGTGTCCCGGCTGCTGGCCGACGTCCGGCGGCGCGGCGACGCCGCCGTCCGCGACTGGACCGAGCGTATCGACGGCGTCACGAACGAGACACTGGAGGTCCCGCAGTCCACCTGGAAGGGCGCCTACGAGGCACTGGATCCCGACCTACGGCTGGCCCTGGAACGCTCGGCCGCGCGCATCCGCGACTTCCACCGCCGCCAACCGATCCCCAACTGGACGACGACCGAGATGGGCGGCACGGTGGGCCAGCGCTTCACCGCCATCCGCCGCGCGGGCGTCTACGTGCCCGGCGGCACCGCGCCGTTACCCTCCTCGCTGCTGATGACGGCGATTCCCGCGCAGGTCGCCGGCGTCGACGAGGTCATCATCTGCTCGCCGGCCGACAAGCGCACGGGCCAGGTGCACGAGACGATCCTGGCCGCAGCGCACATCGTGGGCGTGAACCGGGTCTTCGCCGTGGGCGGGGCGTTGGCCGTGGCTGCCCTGGCCTTCGGCACCGAGAGCGTACCCCGGACCGACAAGATCGTCGGCGCCGGCGGGCTCTTCACCACGCTGGCCAAGCGCCAGGTCTACGGCATCGTCGGCCTCGACGGGCTGGCGGGGCCCACCGAGACCGTCGTCATCGCCGACGACACCGCGAACCCCGCCTGGGTCGCCGCCGACCTGCTGGCGCAGGCCGAGCACGACGTGCTGGCGACCGCCATCCTGCTCACGCCCTCCCGCACGCTGGCCGAGCAGGTGCAGGCTGAGGTCGCAGCCCAACTACAGCAATTGAGCCGACGCGACGTACTGGAGACGTCGCTGGAGGGACAAGGCGGCATCGTCATCACGCCGGATCTGCGGACCGCCGCCCGGCTCGCCGACAACTTCGCCGCCGAGCACCTCTGCCTCTCCGTTGAAAACCCCGAGGCGCTGATGGGACAGATCCGCAACGCCGGCGGCTTCTTCCTGGGCGAGCACTCCTGCGAGGTGCTGGGCGACTACGTCGCCGGTCCCAGCCACATTATGCCGACGGGCGGTACCGCGCGCTTCGCCTCGCCGGTCAACGTGCTCGATTTCGTCAAGATCAGCAGCGTCGTCGCGCTCGACCCGGAGACGAGTCAGGCGCTGGCCCCTCCCGCCGAGCGCATCGCCCGCGCCGAATCGCTCACC
>CAZCPK010000431.1:0-3521 GCA_964500755.1 uncultured Anaerolineales bacterium | reverse complement strand
GGGCTACGTCTGGGACTTCCCCACGCCCGGCGACAACGGGCCGCGCCGCACCTGGGGCGTCTACGACAGCCGCGCAGTGAACGGTGCACCCAAGGGCGATCTCGTCGCCGTGCTCGAAGCTGCATTGCAGACCCAGGGCTACAAATCCTACCAGATCGAGGGCCACCCCTTCCGCCGCTTCAACCGCGACGCGCCCCTGGCCCGTCCCCGCGTGCTGCTCGTCGGCGACGCCGCCGGCGTCGACGCGACCTTCGGCGAGGGCATCAGCCTCTCGCTGGGCTACGGCGAGATCGCGGCCCGCGCGCTGCAGGACGTCTTCGAGCGCCGGGATTTCTCCTTCAGCGACTACCGGCGCCGCGTACTCTCTCATCCGTTGGGGCGCGCGCTTCAATGGCGGACCTTCACGGCGCGCGTTATCTACCACCCCCGCTTCCGCGCGCTGCATCCCTTCCTCTGGCGTCACCTCGGCACCCTGGTGCACTGGTATCTGACGACGTTTCTCGTCGACTGGACCCGACGCTGAACCTCGGCCCGAGATCGAGCAAGGTTACGTGTAGATTCAGGCAGACGGTGTGCTATAATCCTCATACAGCGCATGGAAAAGAGTGATCGCAAAGCGTCTATAATGAATACAAGATATCAATCGCGGGGAGCACAATGCAAGAGACATCGTCATCCAGTCGCGAGGAACTGTTAGCCACCATCGAGCAGCTTCAGGAGCGCATCAACGCGCTGGAGAACGCCGAGCAGTATTGCTTGCTGGCGCAGGCGGCGGTCCGGCAGATCAAACAGCAGAACGAACTTCTGCTGAAGTCGGCGGGCGAGGGCATCTACGGTGTCGACGCGCAGGGCCTCACCACCTTCGTCAACCCGGCCGCGGCCGAGATGCTGGGTTGGGACCCCGACGAGCTCATCGGCAAGCCGCACCATGCTCGCATCCACCACACCCGGGCCGATGGCACGCCCTATCCCGCCGAGGCGTGCCCCATCTACGCCGCCTATCGCGACGGCGAGGTACATGAGGGCACCGACGAGCTCTTCTGGCGCAAGGACGGTACCAGCTTCCCCGTGACCTACACCAGCACACCCATTCTCCAGAATGGAGAGGTAAAGGGCGCGGTGGCGACCTTCCGCGACATCACCAAAGAGAAGAAGGCCGAGGCTGCGCTGCGCCAGAAAAACGCCGATCTTCGGGCTGCCAACGAGGCCCTCGACGCTTTTGCCCACACCGTGGCGCACGACCTCAAGAATCCGCTGGCCCAGGTCATCGGCTACGCCGAGATTCTGCTCGAGCGGGACAACCTCACGGAAGCACAGCGCAGCCACGCTCTGGATAAGGTCGCGCTCAGCGGGCGCCACATGAGCGCCATCATCGACAGCCTGCTCCTGCTGGCGAGCCTGCGCGATCAGGAGGAGGTTCCCCGCGAGCCGGTCAGCATGGATAAGGTCCTGACTGCCGTGCAGCAGCGGCTCGCCCACGTCATCCAACGGCGCAACGCGGAGATCCTGCTACCAGAAACGTGGCTCACCGCTGTGGGCTACGCGCCTTGGCTGGAGGAGGTCTGGGCCAACTACCTCAGCAACGGGCTCAAGTACGGCGGCAATCCTCCGCAGCTGATCCTGGGAAGCGAACGGGTCGGCGACCAGATGGTCCGCTTCTGGATTCGAGATCACGGTCCGGGCCTGACGCCGGCGGAGCAAGCGCGGCTCTTCAAATCGTTCACCCGCATCTACCAGGCCCACACCCAGGGACACGGCCTGGGCCTCTCCATCGTCCGGCGCATCGTCACCCGGCTCGGCGGCGAGGTGGGCGTCGAGAGCAAACCCGGTGAAGGCAGCACCTTCTGGTTTACGCTGCCCACCGCCTGACAACCAGGAGGACAGACATGCACCTGACCGCAGAGGAACGATCCTGGCTCGCCGGCGACGCCGGCCCCGCACTTCGACGCGCCGCCGAGATCGTCGTCGCGCTGGGCAAGATCTACGGCGCCGAGCGTCTGATCCCCGTGAGGAGCGTGCAGATCTCCGGCGTCTCCTACCGCAACCTGGGACCGGCCGGGCTTGATTTTCTACAACGATGGGCCGCCGAGAGTGCCCAGGTCCGCGTACCGACCACGCTCAATCCCGCCGCGATGGATCTGGTAAACTGGCGGAGGCAGGGCTTCGACCCTGATTTCGCCGAGAAGCAGCAGGCCGTGATCGACGCCTTCGCGCGCATGGGCGTCGGCGAGGGCACCCCCGTCCCCACCTGCACGCCCTACCTCGTGGGAAATGTACCGACGCTGGGCGAGCACGTCGCCTGGGCCGAATCGTCGGCGGTCTCCTACGCCAACAGCGTGTTAGGCGCGCGCACCAACCGCGAGGGCGGACCCGGCGCGCTCGCCGCCGCGCTGCTGGGTCGGACGGGCGCCTACGGCCTACACCTGGACGAGAACCGGTGCGCCACGCTGCGCGTCAAGGTGCAGGCGGTTCCCGAGACCATCGCCGACTACAGCGCGCTGGGCGCCGTGATCGGCAAGGCCGCGGGCCAGCACGTCCCCTTCTTCGTGGGACTGTCGCTAACCCGTGACGATCCGCTCTGGCGGGAGAAACTGAAGGCGCTGGGCGCCGCCATGGCCGCAACGGGGGCCGTGGCGCTCTATCACGTCGCCGACGTGACGCCGGAGGCTCGGGCGGGCGACGTGCTGGCAGCCGGGCACGAGGCGCTGACAATCAACGCTCTGCTGCCGGGCTACGCCATGCTCAGCGACCCCGGCAACGCGGTCGACTTGGTCTGGGTCGGCTGCCCCCACGCCTCGCTGCCGGAGATCGCGCGCATCACGGAGCGCGTCGCGGGTCAGCGCCTCACGGTTCCCCTCTGGATCACCTGCGCGCGTCCGGTGCTGGAGGTGGCCACGGCACAGGGCCACGCCGCGACGTTGGAGGCGGCCGGCGCGCGCCTCATCGCCGACGCCTGCATGGCTATCGCCCCCGCCCAAACGCTGGGCTTCGACACCGTGGCGACGCCGTCGGCCAAGGGCGCGTTCTACCTACGCAATCTGGCGGGCGTCGCGGCGCACTTCGGCCCGCTGGAGCGGTGTCTCGGCGCAGCCATCAAAGGAAGGCGGACGGCATGAACGCGGAGCAAAAAACGTTGACATTCACGGGACGGGTGATTAAGGACGGCGTCGCGGAGGGCGCGGCCCTGGTCTCACCAGCGCCCATCGGCTTCCTGGGCGGCGTCGACCCGGAGACGGGCGTCGTCACCGAGCGCGGACATCCGCTGGAGGGGGAGAACGTCGCGGGCACCGTGCTGGTCTTTCCCGCCGGGAAGGGCAGCACCGTGGGCTCCTACGTCCTCTACCAGCTGGCTGCCAACGATCGCGCGCCGGTCGCCCTCCTCAACGCAGAAAGTGAGCCCATCGTGGCCGTGGGCGCCATCATCAGCGAGATCCCCATGGTCGATCACTTACCCATCGAGCAGCTGCGGACCGGCGATCACGTACGCGTGGAGCACGCACAGATTACCGTGCACCGGCAAC
>CAZCPK010000430.1:0-3526 GCA_964500755.1 uncultured Anaerolineales bacterium | reverse complement strand
GTTGAAGATTCAGTAGTTCTCTCGCGCAAAAGGAAAGTGTAAACCTAACTAACCCGGAAAATGAACCATCTCATAAGCAATATTTAAAATTTTCTGATATCCTTATATAATATAAGTGATGATGTTCATGCATTTCCCAACCGTTCACCTTAGAGTAGAAAGGAGTTACATATGACCAAGAAGAGTGGATTTGGTTCGTTCGTCATGGGCTTTTTCATCGGGAGTCTGGCCGGCGCAGCTGTGGGCCTCTTATTCGCACCCCAGTCAGGCGAAAGCACGCGCGAGCAGATTATTCAGCGCGGCGAGGAGCTCAGCGACCAGGTGGTGGCCGAGGCCGAGAAGGCCCGGACTCGAGCGCAGAAGATCCTGGACGACGCGCGCGCCCGCATCGAGGAGGCCAGCGAGGAGCTGCAGAAGCGGGCCGACGAGCTCAACAAGCGGACGAAGAAGCTGGTTCAGGAATCCGCAGAAGCCGTAGATAAAGCGGCCAAAGAGGCCGAGGAGGCGCTGGAGTTGGAGGAAAAAGCGTAACCTCAAGAGATTCACGGAATACCCGGAGATCAAACGCGCCCCACAGCTTGTGGGGCGCGTCTTGTAGCGCGCCCGGCTCCTTGATCCGATCAATCTGGTGAATCCGTTGATGAAATTATGGCTCTACTGAAAAAGCCCATTTACCCTAGAGGACGCTGAGAGAAAATGAGTATTATGTTTACATTTCTCCGAATTTCATGGTAGAAAATCATAGCAGAACTAAGAATCTCTGTGCCCTCCGGTTTGTAGAGGCCTCTGCGTGCTCTGTGGTTAGCTTAACTTTTTTCAGTGGAGTCAATTATCGTTTTCCTGGTTTCTACCCGTCACATGTGGGGCAGTACACCCTCTGCCAGGGCGGCGAGACCCTCCAGGTCATCCAGATCCAGCCACTGCAGCATGACGCGCTCGACGCCCGCCTCGGCCAGCTCGCCCAACTGATCCACGATGGCTGCAGGCGTGCCGACGATCAGCCCCCGCTCCCGCAGCGACGTGATCGTATCGTCGCGTTCGTCCATCCGGGCTCGTAACGCTTGATCGTCCGCTCCGAAGACCAGGCCCGTCATCAGCGTGCGGCGGACCTCTGCCGGGGAGCGCTCCTGCCGTTCCAGCAGCCGGTCAAGCCGGGCGTTGAGCTCGGCAAACCGTTCGGCGGTGAGAAAGACGCCGTTCCAGACGGCGGCGAAGCGCGCTGTGAGCGGCAACGTGCGTTTGGGTCCGTTGCCGCCGACGAGGATGGGCGGACCGCCAGGACGTTGGGGGCGCGGCAGCAGCAGCGCCTCGTGCAGCTCGTAATACTCGCCCTTGAATGAAACCCGCTCGTCGGACTGTAGCAGTCGCGTGACGACGTGCAGATATTCCTCGAAGCGGTCGAAGCGCGCGTGCATTGTCAGTAACTCACGGCCAAACATCTCGTGCTCGCGCTCCTGCCAACCTGCGCCCAAGCCCAGAATCAAGCGTCCTCCGGAGAGATCGTCGACGGCGGCGGCCATGCGGGCCGTCATGGTGGGGTGCCGGAAGGACGCGGGCGAGACCAGCGGCCCGAATTCGATGCGTTCGGTGTGGCTCGCCAGCCAGGCCAGCGAAACCCAGAGCTCCAGCGAGGCCTTATCGGGCGGGCCGGCGTTGGTGTAATGATCTGAGCGGTAGAGCCCCACGAAACCCAGCTCCTCCACGGCGCGGGCCAGGCGCTGCCAGCGTTCCCAGGTGAGTCCGTTCTGTCCTTCGATCATGATGGCTATCTCGATCATCATGCCTCCTTCAAAAAACGGTCAGGTGGTCGCTTGGTCCGTTCATCCGGTTCTGAAATTGTGAGTTGAGATCCGTACGCTGCTATTCTTCCTTCGCCTCCGTCCCGCCGCTGACCCATTCCTCGTAGATGTCCCGGTGGGCGTCGCCGGTGACGCCTCTGACGACGTCCAGGAAACCCTCGGGTGTGGCGATGTCGTAGCGGTAGCGCTGGAAGTAGGTTCGCAAGATGGTGAAGAACGCTTCGTCACCGACGGCCTCCCGCAATTCATGGAAGTAGAGCGCGCCTTTATCGTAGACGATGTCCCAGTAGAGGTCGGGTGGATACTCTTTTGCGTGTAGACCGGCGGGCATGTCGCGTCCGCGCCACCGAATTTTCTCGTAAGTCTGTCGGAACACGCCGTTCAGAATGGCGTTGGCGCGCTCCTCACCGTAGGTCTGTTCGTAGTAGAGTAGGGTGCTGTACTGCGTCAGTGCCTCGTCCAGCCAGGGATCGTCGATCTGGTCGTTGCCGACGACGACCATCCACCACTGGTGGGCGACCTCGTGAGCCGTCAGCCATTCGACACCATTGCCCAGGTAGAGGTTATCCTCGACGACGACCAGCCCCGAGTACTCCATCCCGCCAAGTCGGTTGGGCGTTTCCACGACGTCCAATTCCGTGTAGGGGTAGGGGCCAAAGAGCTCCGTGAAGGCCGTCATGGCGTCGGCGGCGACTTGTAGCGCCTTCTGCCCGCCCCATTCGTGTTGGCTGTAATAGTAGCTGTTGACGACGACACCGTCAACGTTTACGGCGGCACGCTCGTAGTTGTCCCCCAGGATGACGGTGAAGTCGCGCATGGGCGCCGCCTCGCACTGCCAGGTGTTCGTCTGGGGACGGGTGCACGTGCCGGAGGCGATGAGCGTCTGCTCCTCCGGCGCCGTGATCTCCACGTGATAGATACCGACGTCCGCGTGAATCTCGTCGCCGTGCTCCGGCACGCTTTCGAAGTCCCAGCCGTCGTCATCGTAGACGGCGAGGATGGGAAAGACGGTGGGCAGCGCCATGACGCCGCGCAGGTAGGAGAAGAGCGCGTGTCCGGTGTCGCCCGTGGTGGGGACGTCGATGGTGAAGTCCGTCGTGATTTCGGTAATTTCGCCCGGTTCCAAGGGCGTCGCCAGGGGAATACGCAAGGCGCCGGCGTCGAGTTCCAGGGTCGGCTCGACGGGACGCCCGTTGACGTGAGTGTTGGTGATGGTGATGGTGCCACCATAGCCCCGCGTGTTGGGCAACAGCCGCAGGTAAACGGCGTCCAGCGCGCTCTGTTCGGCGTTGGTGTAGGTGATCAGCTGGCTGCCGGTCACCTGAGAGGTGGCTAAATCGACCGCCAGTGTGACGTCGTATTGCGGGGCGTCGTCGCACGCGGCGACGTCGTCGGAGAAGCGTTGGCGTAGACAGACCTGGGGTAGCGGGACGGGCGTCGGCAGCAGGGCCGTCGTCGGCTGTGGCGTGGCGGTGGGGTCAGGGGAGGACGTCGCCGTTGCCGGTTCCTCCACTTCTCCCTGTCCCGCGTCGAGGTCAACTGCGTCGACCAGTTGGGCGTCGCTCTGCACGACTGTCGGCGTCGGTGGCGGCGGTGAGATGCAGGCGGCGAAGCCGAGTAGGCCCAGCGCAAAGAGCGCGACCAGAAGCCCGGGACGAACCGCTCGTGATCCGGTTTGAATTCTAGCTTTCATCTGTTTCCCTCCCTTACTCGGCTTCACCTCATAG
>CAZCPK010000429.1:0-3540 GCA_964500755.1 uncultured Anaerolineales bacterium | reverse complement strand
TGATATCCGGAGAAATGCGAAAATAATTAAACACCATACTAAATTTTTCTCTATGTTCTCTGTGATCTCTGCGGTAAGCAGGCTTTTTTCACCAGAGTCAAAGGTAACGTTTGCCAGGCGCTTCCTGTCACGATGCAGAAAAGGTCTGGTGATAGCGTAGCCTACCGCACTAGTTTTAGGGATATTCACTCCACTATCCGGCAAAGTCCCAGAGACCCGCCTTAGAACCGCTTCGTTTGCCCCTACTGTCAGAGGTTTGTAAAAAATCGGTTTGTAGGCTAAACTAGAGAGCGAAAATGTACCCAGTGGGCCTGAAATTGCGAGATCAGGTGCAATGCACCTTCGATGATCGGGTCATGCTGGATAAAAAGCCGTGTCTTCGTGCGCGAAATGGCCATTTTCAGACTTTCTAAGGTGCGTCGCACCTAGCTAAACCTAATACCGTAATTTAAGTATCTGCGTAGGAAAGAATTTGTAAGATGAAATTACAGGACAGCTTAACAATTCTAAAGATGGACGAGGATCAAATAGCGGAAGAGGTGGTCTCCCGGATTTACGCTGCCCAACCGGAGCGTTGGGCTTCCTTTGGGGCGGAGGGGCGCGCCAAGAGTGTGCGCGATATACGATATCACCTCAGTTATCTCTACGAGGCGGTCGTAGCGCAAGATGTGGCGCTTTTCTCCGAGTACGTCGAGTGGGTCGTCACGATTTTTGACGGGCTGGATCTGCCCAAAGACGCGCTGGACGTGACGCTTGACGTGCTCGCCGAGGTGCTACAAGCCCGGCTGTCGCCCGAAGATTGGATGACGGTCAGGCCTTACCTTGAAGCCGGCAGAGAACGTCTGACTTCTGTCGTCATGCCGACCTCCTTTATCGAATCCGAAGCGCCGCTCTCCACGCTGGCTCAAGACTATCTGGACGCGTTGTTGCGGGGCGAACGCCGGCAAGCCAGCCAGCTGATTCTGGACACGGTGGAGCAGGGACGTTCCGTCAAGGAGATCTATCTCCACGTCTTTCAGCCTGTGCAGCGAGAGATTGGGCGGTTGTGGCAGTTAAATCAGATCTCCGTGGCGCAGGAACATTACTGCACCGCTGCGACGCAGTTAGTCATGTCCCAGCTCTACAGACATATCTTCAATGTCGAACGGGTTGGACGACGGTTGGTGGCGACCTGCGTCGGGGGGGAACTGCACGAGATTGGGGTGCGAATGGTAGCGGATTTCTTTGAGATGGAGGGCTGGGACACCTACTATCTGGGCGCCAACACGCCTGCGAGGGACATCATACAAGCCACGCAGGAGCGTCAGGCCGACATCCTGGCGATCTCTGTGACGTTGACCACGCATCTCCAGGGCGTCAGCAAGTTGATTGGGCAAGTGCGGGCAGCGGTTGAGCGGACCTCTTTGAGGATATTGGTAGGGGGATACCCCTTCAATATGAGTTCGGAGCTGTGGCGGAGCGTGGGCGCGGATGGGTACGCGCCGGATGCGCAGAGAGCTATCGAACTGGCCAACCGCTGGCTACAGGAGGCGTGACGTGGGCGAACGGCAAGGAGTTGCGTTTCTCTGCAACGCGGACGGCCAGATCAAGCAGTGGCTCTATGCCGGCTTGGCGGTGCCGGGGACGTTGGACCAATGGCTTGGGCGTACGTTCGTCCGTCTGATCGCGCCCGGCAATCGCACCAAGGCGTTGAGTTTTCTTCAAGACCTGCGCGAGCGGGAACAAGCCATCAATTGGGAGATCAACGTGGAGCTCCAGGAGGGAATCTCCACCCTTCATTTTGCCGGGTTTCAGGTCGAAGAGGGGGTACTCATTATCGCTACGACCACCGACGACGGCCTCCTGGATTTCTACGAAGAGCTGATGCGGATCAACAACGACCAGCTCAACGCGCTGCGAGACGCCGTCAAGGAGCGGGAGAAATTGCGGCACGCCCAGGCTCAATATGCCGAGGCGTTGGACGAAATCTCGCGTCTGAATAATGACCTGATGGAGACGCAGCGTGAGCTCCTGCGGAAAAACGCGGAGTTGCAACGCCTTAACGAGCAGAAGAACCGTCTCTTGGGCATGGCTGCACACGACCTACGGAATCCCCTGCACGTTATTTACGCTTTCAGCGAGCTCCTGATGGACGAGGGCGACGCCCTGGATGCGGATCTGTTGGAGATGGTGGCGGTGATGCGGGACTCCAGCGCCTTTATGACCCGATTGGTCAATGACCTTCTTGACGTCGCCAAGATCGAGTCCGGCGAGCTGCATCTTGAACGAGAAGAGGTCGATCTCGTAGAATTGGTCGAGCGCAGCGTCCATCTGAACCGCGTCCTGGCGGGGCGTAAGGAGATCCGCCTGGAATTTCAACCGGTCCCGCTGCCCAAACTTCGCCTCGACCCCAATAAGATCGCCCAGGTCTTCAACAATCTGTTCAGCAACGCTATCAAGTTTTCCTATCCGGGGTCCAGGGTGCAGGTGACCTTGGAGAAACGGGAGGGAGAGGTGATCGTCTCGGTGGTGGATGAAGGGCAGGGCATCCCCGAGGAGGACTTCGAGAAGCTCTTCAAGCCCTACGCTAAAGCGTCCGTGCGGAGTACGGATGGCGAAGGCAGCACGGGGCTCGGGTTGGTCATCGTGCGGAAGATCGTGGAGGGTCACGGCGGAGAGATCTGGGTGGAGAGCGAGGTCGGCGAGGGCTCGACGTTCCACGTCGCACTACCTATCACCTGAGGAGGTGGTTGGCTCTGATGGGGGTTGAAAACTGAACACGGAAAACCTGCGTTCAGAGCCAGATGGAACCCGCGCGGCTTGCGAGGACGCGGAAACACGTCTCCAGCGTATCCTCGAGAATCTTCCTCTGGGCCTGCTGATTGCCAGTCACCCTGACGAGATACTGTTGGCGAATTCGGTAGCAACCTCTCTGTTGGGGAAATCTTCTGCGAGACTTATGGAGGAGGGGCTGGATTCTGCTGACCTTTTGGAGCGGACCGAACTGGAAATTGCCCGCGCTGGCGGCGGCGCTCGGATCGTGGCGCTACAGTGCGCCGAAATCACGTGGGAGAACGGTCCTGCTTATCTGGTGATTCTACGTGACGTCACGGCGCAGAAGGCGGCCGAAAACCGTCTGCAAGCGCGTAGCCGCCGGATGGAGCTTCTCTATCAGGTCGGGGAGGCGTTGGGACGCACGTTGGACTTGAACGAAATCGGCACGGGCGTCTACGACATTGTGCAGCGCACCATGCCCTGTGACAGTATGTTCATCTCCTCGTATGAAGAGGAAGCGGGCATGATTCGCTGCCAGTGGGCCCGCGGCCCCTATGGCGATTACGATGTCGCCAACTTTCCCCCGCTCCCCCTGAACCCGGAGGGAAAAGGCACGCAGAGTCGGGTGATTCAGAGCGGGAAATCCATGTACTTGCCGGATTACCAAGCGCGGCGGCAAACGTCTAAGGCGAAGTACTACGTCAAACCGGACGGGGAAATTGCCGCTGAGGGGGAGACGCCCAGCGACGGGAAGGTGACCCGGTCGGCCCTGATCGTTGCGTTCCC
>CAZCPK010000428.1:0-3548 GCA_964500755.1 uncultured Anaerolineales bacterium | reverse complement strand
CGCCCGCTGGAGCGCTGCCTGCGCCGCCCGTTCCACGTACAGCAGCGGTACCGCCTGAAACAGGATAGGTGAATGCGTTGCCGCAGGTCGCCCTGCGCGCCACCAGTTGCGCAGCGCCCGCACGTCCGTGTACGCCTGCGGCTGCTCCGCCAGCCACGCATCGACCGTCCGCCATTCGATACCCAGCGGCAGCCAGGCGTCCACGGCCTCCGCCACCGTCCAACCCGCGACCTTACTCCGCAACACCGCCATGAAGCGCAGGAGCAGCTGCGCACTGGGCCGCTTATGGCCCCCTTCCAACTTCGAGAGATAACTCCGCGAGATCCCCACCTGCCGCGCCAATTCCGTCTGACTCCACCCCGCCCGCCGGCGCCACCGGGCCAAAGCCCGTCCCAGCACCACTTTGGCCTCCACGGACGGGGGGACCGCCTCCCCAGTCACATTTTGCCCCCTTTGGGTCACCTTTTTGCCTTGCGTGGTCACTAGCAACCCGGGTATTCTAACCTACGCGCGGGGAAATGAGAAGCAGTTTCTAACCTTCTCCCTCACCGGTGGCCCCGCGTTTATCCATGTCTATAGGGAGGTCTACCTACATGAAAAACGCACCCCCAGACGTTACGGGACGCGCGCGGCAGCAGGCATTTCTGCGCAAGCTGGCGGAGATCCTCAAGCGTCTCAGGCGCGAGCGCGCGGCGCAGGCGACCCGGGAACGGGCAGCGCAGCGGCCCGCTGGCGTCCAGGAGTAGCTGCCCCGGTTGGGCCAGGATCCAGCCCAACCGTTTCTTTCAAAGCGCGGTGGCGAACGAAAACCGGCCTCGACGCCTCACAACGCCCGTAGGTGAGCACAAGGCAAACGCCGCCGGGAGGCGCTGAGCGGTCGCACAAAGCCGCGGAACCGCCGCGTTTGCCCACCGATGTTACGTTTCGTCACACCTGCAATCCGTTATAATAGAAGCAGTGCATACCAGTTTCCGAGGAGGTCGTTAGCGTGCCAGCCAAAACCACGCGCGTCGCACTCTATGCCCGCGTTTCCACCGATATGCAAGCCGAGGAAGGGAAGTCCATTCAGGCCCAGCTCGCCGAGATGCGGCAGTATGCCCAACGCCGCGACTGGGAGATCCAGCGCGAGTTCATCGACCCGGGCTACTCGGGAACCACCACCGAGCGCCCCGCGCTGACCGAACTGCTCGCCACCATCGAGGCGGGCACGCTCGACGTCGTGCTCGTCCACGAGCTCTCCCGCCTCTCCCGCCGCCTCTTCGATACCTTCGAACTGCTGGAGCTCTTCGGCCGGCATCACGTCGGCTTCGCCTCCGTCAAGGACCGCGACTTCGACTTCACCTCCCCCACCGACCGCCTCTTCCTCACCTTCCTCGCGGCACTCAACCAGTACTACATCGATCTGCTCAAGATGCACACCCGTAAGTCCAAGCAGCAGCGCAGTCGCTCCGGCCTCTACAATGCTTCCATCCCGCCCTACGGTTACCGCCATACCGGCGACGCCGACACGCCGCCGGTCATCGTCCCCGAGCAAGCGGAGGCGGTGCGGAAGATGTTCGCCAAGTACGCCACCGGCAAGTATTCCTACCAGGATATCGCCGAGTGGCTCTCGGTGGATGCCGGCTACCACACTCGCGAAGGCAACAACTTTTCCAAGGACACTGTCGCCGACATGATCCGTAATCCCTTCTACAAGGGCTGCGTCCGCTATCGCGGCGGCCAGCGCAATCAGGAGCACGATCTGATCTTCGACGGCGAACACGCGGCTATTGTGGACAAGGAGACCTGGGAGCGCTGCCGCCAGGTCCGCGAGCAGCGCCGCGTCGCACCGCGCACCTATCAACCCGCCTACCGCGTCTACCTGCTCAACGGCCTGGTCACCTGCGACGTCTGTGGCCGCAAACTGCGCGCGCAGGGCGCCAAGAGCGGCTCCTACTACCGGGAGGTCTCCCGGATTCGGGGCTTTGACGATTGTCCGCACGCGGGCCGGGGGGCCCGCATGGAACTTGTGGACGCCCAGGTCAACGCCATCTTCCGGCAGGTACGGCTGCCGCCGGATTGGGAAGCCCAGATCCAGGCCCTGGTGGAGGACGAGGACGACCGCCAGACCCTGGATAACCGGCGCGCCCGGCTCATCGCCGAGCGCCAGCGCCTCAAGCGCATGAAGATCAAGGGGGAGTTCGAGGAGGACCCCCAGATCTACACGCGCGAGCAGCGGCGCATCCGTCGCGAGCTGGCCGAGTTACCGGCGCCGGGGGACTTCGCCACCTTGGAACGCGCTGCCACTCTGCTCTCCGAGCTCACCGCGATCTGGGATGAGGCCCGGCTGATCGAGCGACGCGATCTCCTCCGCCTGGCGCTCAAGGAGGTCAAAATCGACGTGCCCCAGGCCCGCCTGGTCACCTTGGAACCACATCCCATCTTCGTGCCGCTCTTCCGGCAGGTACCACTGCTCCGGGAGATCGACTTCGGCGTCTTCGTGCCGGTCTGGCCGCCGGAGTTGGGCACGGAGCGGGAGGGCGTGGATACCCTGCCGCCGCTGGACGCGGTTCCCGCGCCGGACGCTGCGCCAGATTGGCCGCTGATCATGGCGCTGCCCCAGTCCCTGAGCGGGGTCCGCAGCACCCCCCGCCTCAGTACCTGGCTGCGGAAGCGCCGCGCGGACGCGCAACCGCGGGGCCCCATCATCGCGCTGCGCCATCCCGGGGCGCCACCGCTCTACTGTGACGATCGCTTCTGGAACACCGCCATCACGGAGGTCCGCTCCCTGGCGGCCGTGGCGCCGGAGAGCGCGGCCTTCCTCTGGACGCCCTTCGCCCTGCAGCGGGACGCCACCCGCCCCACCCTGATCAACCAGGCGCGCCGCGCTCTGGCGCCCGACGGCACCTGGGTGCTGCTCGACATCCTGCCCAGCGCCATGCCCGCCCACTGGCTCTACACCTACTTCCCTGAGACCTGGGACAACGTCCGCCAGCACACGCTCAACACCGCCGAACTCTACACCACCTTGCAGCAGTCGGGCTTCGACGTGGACTTGAAGCGCCACACCTTCTATCAGCCCGTGCCTCTGGGTATCGTGCAGACGCTGGCGGAGCAGCGTAACGCGGTCCCGCAGCTGCGCAACTTGCCGGAGCACGTCTATCAAGTGCGCCGGGAGGCGCTCCATCAGCAGGTGGCGCAGCGGGGCACCGAGACGTTAGTCTCGGGAGAATTCTGTCTGGTGGAGGTCAGTGCGCGGCGTAACCCCACCTGAGTGCGGCAGGGCGGCGGACTTTTGAGGAAATAGGGTCATTTGTTGCAAAAATAGGGGAAATTGCTGCAAAAAAACTTGACAAGCTACGAGATTTGAGATATACTGAATCTTAGTAATTCCAAATGCACGTCAGCACCTTTAAAGGACAAGCTTTGGAAGTGTCGTGAAATAAGAAAGAGCCACCCCGACCCCGCTCAACACGGAAGGGATGGCTCTCTACCCAGATTTTCACGCGCTTCGGGCTGCATATCACAGCTCCAGGTTGCGAAAATTACTGGAAGCGGGAGCGACGGGA
>CAZCPK010000427.1:0-3568 GCA_964500755.1 uncultured Anaerolineales bacterium | reverse complement strand
GATGTACGATGAGGGGCAAAAGGTATCCTTTCCAACCCATTTTAGCCAGACTCCAATCATTTGAACTGTTGAGGGACGCTACGGGAAAATAGTCCCTCTCCGGAAAGCTGATAGTAATTGTGGCTCTTTGGGGTTTCGCTGGATGCAAATGTTTGCCACGCGCTTCCCGTCACAATGCAGAAAAGGCCTGGTGAACCCCACTAGCATAGCTACTGCACCAGTTTTAGGGCCACGCACTCCACCAACCGACAAAGTCCAAGAGGCCCATAATTGTGTTGGGTCATGCTTCCAGCCGGTGGAGCGTTTCGAAGGTGGGCTTCAGCGCCGGGTAGAGCGCGCGGTAGAGCGGGTAACAGGCCGCATACCGCACCACGACCTCCGGCTGCGGCGCGACCGTCTCCACCGCCCGGACCGTCGCCGCGCAGGCCGAAGAGACCGACGACCAGGTCCCGGCCCCCACCCCCGCCAACAGCGCCGCGCCGTAGGCCGCCCCCTCGGTGGTGTTTACCGTCAGCAACGGGGTGTCCAGCACGTCGGCCAGAATCTGCCGCCAGAGCGCGCTCTTGGCCCCGCCGCCGGAGACCCGTACCTCGCGGATCTCCCCCAGGCCGGCGCTGCGCAGGAGCGCGAAACTGTCACGCAGGCCGAAGGCGACGCCTTCCAGCACCGCCCGCGTCACGTGCGGTCGGCGGTGGCGCACGGTCAGCCCCACGAAGGCGCCCCGCGCCATAGGGTCGGGATAGGGCGTCCGCTCCCCGGTGAGATAGGGCAGGAAGAGGAGGCCCTCGGCGCCCGGGGCGATCGCTGCAGCCGGGGCCAGCAGCGCGTCGAAGTCCAGGTCGGAGGCCAGCGCGTCGCGGTACCACTGGAGGCTGCCCGCCGCCGAGAGCATCACGCCCATCAGGTGCCAGGTCTCCGGCGCGGCGTGACAGAAGGCGTGCAGCCGGCCCTCCGGCTCGACAAAGGGCGCGGGTGTCGCGGCGAAGACCACGCCCGACGTGCCCAACACCACGGAGACGATGCCCGGCTCGACGGCGCCCACGCCGACCGCGCCGGCGGCCTGGTCGCCGCCACCACCCACCACGGGCGTCCCCGCAGCCAGTCCGGTAGCCTCGGCTGCCGCCGCGCTGACCTTCCCCGTCACCTCCGGCCCCTCGTGGGTCGTCGGCAGCCACGCCTGCGGAATCTCCAGCGCGTCCAGCACCTCCGTCGACCAGTCGCGAGCCGCCAGGTCGAAGAGCAGTGTCCCGGCGGCGCCGGCCTTGTCGGTGGCGTAGTCGCCGGTCAGCCGGTAGCGCACGTAGTCCTTGGGCAGCAAGACATGCGCCGTCCGCGCGAAGACGTCGGGCTCCTGCTCGCGCACCCAGAGGAGCTTGGGCGCCGTGAAGCCGGTCAGGGCGTCGTTGCCCGTCAACTGGACGAGGTGCGCTTTGCCCAGCCGCGCCCGGATCTCGTCGCACTGCGCGCCGGTGCGCTGGTCGTTCCAGAGAATCGCCGGGCGCAGTACGGCGCCGGCCTCGTCCAGCAGCACCAGGCCGTGCATCTGCCCCGTCAGGCCCACCGCCCGGACGGCCTCGCCCTCGACGTCGGCCGCGTCCAAGACCGTTCGGATGCTGGCGACGATCCCCGCCCACCAGTCGCGCGGATCCTGCTCCGCCCAGAGCGGCTGCGGCGTGGATAGGGTCTGCGGCGTCGAGGCAGAACCTACGACTTCGCCCTCCGTATCGATCAACAGGGCCTTGGCGCCGGTGGTCGAAATGTCTACCCCCAGAAACATCGTTTTGCTCATGGCTCTTCCTCTAGGATGCGTGTCGAGTTACAGGTTACAAGTTAGCACTTTTCAACTTGCAACTTGTAACGTTCAACTACCTGATCCCCAGCAGCAGCTCGTTGGTCAGCTGGTCGAGCTTCTCGTAGTGCAGGCCCCGGGCCGCGATGGCCTCCCGGTCGAAATCGTGCGCCTTGAGCGCCTCGGCAGCCTCCGCGCTGTAGGCGGTCAGGAAGCGCTCTGCGTCGCCGCGCTCCGCGGTGGCCTCCGCCAACAGCGCCTGGATCTCCGCGTCGGCGTTGAACTGCGCGGCCTTTTCCTTGAGGATCAGATAGGTGCGCATGCAACCGCGGGCGAACTCCTGTACGCCCGCGTAGTCCTCGGTACGCATGGCGTGCGCGTCGAAGTGGCGGCTGCCCGTGTAGCCTACGTCCTCCAGGAACTTGACGAGGAAGAAGGTCTGCTTGAGGTTCTGCATGCCAAAGCGCCAGTCCTGATCGAAACGGGCGTAGTTCTGATCGTTGAGGTCGATGTGGAAGAGCTTGCCCGCGTCCCAGGCCTGGGCCACGGCGTGGAGGAAGTTGAGGCCCGCCATGTGCTCGTGGGCCAACTCCGGGTTGACGCCGACCAACTCCGGATGCGCCAGCGTCTCGATAAAGCCCAGCATGGCGCCGGTCGTCGGCAGGTAGATGTCGCCGCGCGGCTCATTGGGCTTGGCCTCCAGCGCGAACTTGAGCCCGCTGCCGTCGGCAGCGGCGTAACCCTGATCGAGCACGTAGTCGGTCAGGTAGTTGAGCGCCTCACGGAAGCGCTTGAGCGCGTCGAGCGGATCCTTGGTCGTGTCGGACTCCACGCCCTCGCGTCCCCCCCAGAAGACATAGACTTCGGCGCCGAAGGAAACGCCCAGGTCGATGGCCCGCATCGTCTTCTGCAGGGCATAGGCGCGCACCTGGGGATCATTGGCGGTAAAGGCCCCATCCTTGAAGACGGGATCGTAGAAGAGGTTGGTGGTCGCCATGGGCACCTGGAGCCCCGTATCGTCCAGCGCGGTGCGGAAGGCTTTGAGGATCGCCGCGCGCTCCGTCGCTGTCGCGTCGATGGGGAGCAGGTCGTTGTCGTGGAAGTTGACGCCGTAGGCGCCCACGTCCGCCAGCAGGTAGACCAGGTCGGCGGGCGAGAGCGGCTCGCGCACGTCCGCGCCGAAGGGGTCGCCGCCGGTGTTACCGACGGTCCATAGACCAAAGGTGAACTTGTGCTCAGGTTGCGGTTCGTAGGATTGCGTCATCGTTCTCTCCTCGTGAAATTGCGTCTAAAGTCAAAGGTCAAAAGTCAAAAGTGGCTACGTCTCAGGAGACCGCAACGCGGGTGAAGAAGACTTTCTCGACGCTCCGCGCCGGGCCGACGATTTCAAACGCTCCTGCGAGCGGCAGGTGATCGGAGGCGTTACCCACCCACACCTGAACCTGCCCCGGCGCCACAACGTAGTTGCCATCGGCGTCGTAGTTGCCCAGCTGTTGAGTGTGCAGGTGGAACGTGACGGTCTTCGTCTCGCCGGGCGCCAACGAGAGACGATGGAAGCCCTGGAGCGCCTTGATGGCCGTCGGCGCGGGCGCAGCGGGACGGTGGACGTAGAGCTGGACCACCTCGTCGCCGGCGCGCGGGCCGGTGTTGGTGACGTCGGCTTGGATAGCGAGTGTCTCCCCTACCTCGACGGTCGGCGCAGCAAGGTGCAAGTTGTCGAATGCGAAAGTGGTGTAGCTGAGTCCATGCCCAAAGGCATAGAGCGGTTCCCCCGCGAAG
>CAZCPK010000426.1:0-3604 GCA_964500755.1 uncultured Anaerolineales bacterium | reverse complement strand
GCACGCTGTCATGGGTGTTTCGCCAACATGATCGGGTAATCGCAGGTGCGTTGCATCTTATACCGTAATTTCAGTAATTTTCTCACACAGCAAGGAAAGTGTACACCTAACGAACCGGGAGAATGGATCAGCCTTCTCAAGCGGATGTAGGGCTTCACCTAATTCCCGACAAGAGCCCACCACCGAAAATGCTTAAAAACAGCAAAAACGGACCGTTTTCAGGTGAGATAACTCTCATGGAGCCAAAACTTAGTCGAAAACGCACAGCGAGATTGACCTACAAGCCGCAAATATCTCATCCGCCTATCACAGCGTAGGGAACCGTCCCGGTTATCCCGAATTGGAGACCTTGACTCGCAAGGGGGCGGGGAAACGGCGACAGGTTGATTTTAGTGGATGTGTCCACCTATCACCTTGGATTTTCTGAAAACTCCCGACCGTGCGTTCGCCTATTTGGCCTTTCGCGGTATACTAGATCCTTGATCTGGGGAAAGCCGTCTCTCGGCCGGTTTATTTTGGGAGAAGGTTTTCTCTTTGTCTAGCGAAGGATTGCGTGGATATGCAACTTCAAGTTACAGAAGAAAAACATAATCTCGTGACCTGGGAAGTACACAGCCGGGTGGTGCGCTTCTTGATCGGTATCGGCGCCGCGATGATCGCCAGCGTGGGCTTGCTGCTCTTCTTCCCCAACGCCAACCTGCTCCTCTGGCTGCTGTTGGTCGGCGTTATTACGGGCGGCATGGCGAGCGCGGGCTTCCTGATGCTGGCGACGCCGCTGGAAGAGCACGGTAAGGTGGAACGCACCCCAGAGATTCCCGGCGACGGCGAAGTCTTCCGGACGCAGCGCTTTATCCTCACGGGGACGCGAGTGCTCTTTCAACGCTCCCTGAACAAGGTCGAGAGTTTTTCCGTGCAGCAGGAGCAATTCCAGGAGAGCGGCAACCGCACGGTCACCCTGGCCCGCCTGTGGGCGTTTCTCAAGCCGCCGGAAGCGTGGGAGACGCCAGCTGAGACGTCCGCGGAAGTGCCCTCGGTGGCTAAGGGCGCGGATGAGGAGCAGGGCGTGCCGGAGCGCGCCCTCTGTCTGACCGGCTGGCTCGACGTGGAACCCGTCGAGACGCTGGCGGACGCCGTCGCGCGAGTGACCCGTCGTTCCCTGGTAGAATTCTCGGAAGATCGCCTGGAATAGGCGGCGCCCGGAGTTTGAGGATGGCAAGGTCCAGGCTGTATCGAGTGGAGGGGCTCGTGTTGGGCCGCCGTGACTACGGCGAGGCCGACCGCGTGCTCATCGTACTCTCGCCCCAGGGCCGGCTGGATCTGTTGGCCAAGGGCGTGCGCAAGCTGCACTCCCGCAAATCCGGGCATCTGGAGCTCTTCACCCGCTCCGAGCTGCTCGTCGCGCGCGTCACGAACTCCTGGGACATCATCAGCCAGGCGGAGATGCTGGCGACACGCCCCGGGTTGCAGAACGACTTTCGGCGCGGGACTTACGCGCGGTACGTGGCCGAGTTGGCGCTCCGTTTTTTCGAGCGGGAGGCCGACGAGACCCTCTATCGGCTGGTCGACGCGACGTTGGCGCTGGTTGAGCAGGTTGCGGGTCCCGAGCGGGCCGTCCGTTGGTACGAACAGCAGCTGCTGACGTTGGCCGGTTTTCGCCCGGAGTGGCGGCGCTGCGTGGGCGAGCGGGAGGACGGACCCTGCGGCGTAACGCTCAAGCCGCGCCCCGACGATCAGCGCCCCTACGGCAGCGACCCGGAGCGGGGTGGGGGACTCTGCCTGGACTGCTTCGCCGCGCTGCGCGAGGAGGGCAGCGTCTGCCCGCTCTCGCCGAGCGCGCTCTCGTGGCTGCAGGCCTTCCAAAAGCGTGATTACGCGGAGTTGGCGTCGCTGGATTTTCCCCCACGGACGGCTGCGGAGTTGCGCCGGGTGATGGAGCGCTATATTTCCTATCACCTGGAGTGGCGCCCGGCGACGTTTCGCCTGATGCGAGATAACCCTTATCAATCATCCAAGTGAGGTCGTCGATGGCTTTTGAGCACTTTATCGCACCGGAGCGTCTGGAGACGGAGGAGTTCGTTGTGCGTTGTTATCGGCTGGGCGATGGCCTGCTGCTCTCGGAGGCGCTCAACGCTTCCTACGAGCACCTGCACACCTTTATGGAATGGGCCAAGCCACATCAGCCCGCCGAGGAATCGGAGCAGCTGGTGCGGCAGTTCAGGGCAAAATACCTGACCAACGAGGATTTCGTCCTGGGCATTTTTTCACCGGCGGAGGATCGTCTGCTAGGCGGTTCCGGTTTTCATCCCCGGGAGTGGGACGGTCTGCCCAACCGCTCGGCCGAGATCGGTATGTGGATTCGGGGCGACGCGGCGCGGCAAGGATTGGGAACCGCCGTGTTGTGCGCGTTGCTCGCGTGGGGCTTCGAGGCGTGGCCCTGGGAGCGCCTGGCCTGGCGCTGTGACGGGCGCAACGTTGCCAGTCAGCGCACGGCCGAGAAGGCCGGGATGCAGCAAGAGGGCGTGCTGCGTGCGCATCGGCGGCTGAAGGACGGCTCGCGGCGGGATACGTATTGTTATGTGGCCTTGAAGGCGTCGTGGGAGCATCCGCTGCTCCGCTAAGTACGTCCGTAAAGGTTTCTTTACATTAGCCTTATTCCCCTTCTGTTCCCAGGCCCCGTCTCGGGGACGGCTAACTGCGAACACTTTGGTCCTAGGGAGACCGCCCCCGGGACGGGGGCTCCGAGCATTTGTTAACATACTTTTTCTGGCCTACTTAGCGATTGCAGGAGATTTACCCGGGTCATCGGTATACTATCGCCGGACCCGTTTGTACGTTAACCGTTACCATGACAAGGAGAGGAAATTCATGCTGACTTTCCAAGAGATTATTTTACGCTTACAGCGTTACTGGGAGGAACAGGGCGCGTTGATCTGGCAGCCGTGGAGTGAGAAGGTGGGCGCCGGCACCATGAATCCGGCGACGATTCTGCGGGTGCTGGGACCGGAGCCCTGGAACGTGGGGTACGTCGAGCCGTCGTTCCGGCCCGACGATGGGCGCTTTGGCGACAATCCCAATCGGATGCAGATGCACACGCAGTTCCAGGTGATCCTCAAGCCCGACCCGGGCGATCCGCAGGAGCGCTATCTGCGCAGCCTGGAGGCGTTGGGTATCCGCCGGGACGAGCACGACATCCGCTTTGTCGAGGACAATTGGGCGTCGCCCGCGCTGGGCGCCTGGGGCCTGGGCTGGGAGGTCTGGCTGGACGGCATGGAGATCACGCAGTACACGTACTTCCAGCAGGCCGGCGGCGTCTCGTTAGAGGTGCCCGCGGTGGAGATTACCTACGGGCTGGAGCGCATCGCCATGTACCTGCAGCAGGTCGATGCGGTCTGGGATCTGCAGTGGGACGCGCACCACACCTACGGTGAGATCCTGCTGGATCAGGAGATCGACTACTGTCGCTACGAGTTCGAGCGGGCCGACATCGACTCCTTGCAGGCGCTGTACACGCTCTTTGAGGCGGAGGCGCAGCGCTGCTTGGACGCGAAGCTAGTCGTGCCAGCGCTCGATTACATCTTGCGCTGCTCGCACACCTTCAACCTGC
>CAZCPK010000425.1:0-3618 GCA_964500755.1 uncultured Anaerolineales bacterium | reverse complement strand
ATCTTACTCGCATGCGCATCTAAAAGTCAAGCTCTGTAGCTTGAAAAAGCACTAGAGCCGGTTCAGGATAGACGCCAAGCCCCATCTCTGATAGTATTTCTTAGAACTCTCTATGAAAGAACGGTTTCCTCCCTCCGGGCATTGCTGAGCGCGCAGCAACCCGTTATAATGAAGGTAAACATCGGCGCAATCTCATCGCAGAGCGGGAGGCAGAGATGGAAAGACACCTCGACGCCATACAGGTAGCGGACCTTTTCCGAGGATTGAACACACGGCAGATCCGGACGCTCATTGATCTGGGTGACAAACGTGCGTATTCCAAGGGCGCCGTCATCACCGAGGCCGGCGAACATGAAGACGCGCTCTACATTGTGCTGGAAGGACAGGTGGAGGTTCTACAGAAGGAGGAGTTCGAAAATCCAAAAATCGTCATTCTCGGCACAGGCCAGGGCTTTGGAGAAATCGCCGTGCTTGACGCCGGACCACGGAGCGCCACCGTAAGATGCATCAAAGAGGGAACGGTCTTACTGCGTATTCCGGGGCAGGCATTACGCGCAGCCTGTGAAGAGGATTGCTGCATGGGGTATCGGCTGATCTACAACCTGGCCCAGGATCTGGCCTTCAAACTGCGGCATCGCAATTTACCGCAGCCTCCAGAGGAGTGAACGCATGATCTACAAAGTCAGTTACGTGATCTTGGGCGGTGAACATCCAGGCGCGATCATCAACCAGCGAGACCCCCCCCAAATCCGGGAGAAGGTGCAGCTGGGTGAGCTGTGGTGCGACGTCGTGGAGATCCAGGAGCTCCTCCCCACCCAGGACGACGTGGCCTATCTACACGTCACCTGTCGCCCCGGCAGCCCACCCGAGGATCAGACGGGAACGTGAGCCGGCTTATAAAGACTGTAGCAAGCCACTGACCATCCGGGGAGTTATCCGTGCCTCGATCCACGCAGCGATGGCGATAAGCGGGAGTACAACCGCGAGAAAGAGCTGTAAGAAATTCCCCAGCTCTCGCAGTGTCCCCATGACACCTCCACCCTTTTCAGGCTCACGCAGGATCATCACGCCCATGTGCATGGCCTGCGCCGTGGCGAGAATTGCAGCCGGCAACTCCAACAGGGCGTGCGGCAGCACGAAGGCGCCGAGAAACCGCCAGGCGTCCACGCCCAGTGACTCCACCTGAAAAGCCACGTAGGCAATAATGGCCATAGGCGCCAAGAGCAGGATCTGGGGCAACATCCCCAGAGAGAAAATTGCCAGCGCTCCCGAAATCAACAATGCGCGCGCGTTGTTCACCAGAATCGCCTGGGTCGAGAACGACGGCAACAATCCGCTCTGCTCAACAGCCGCATCCAGAGAACCGAGATCCAACGTCTCCGGCAGCTCCAGGAGACCGACGGGTAGAGGGAATTGTCGGACGCCCCAGAGGCCGAGTAGCGCTCCGCCTCCAAAGGTCACCAGCAGGGTGAAGAGGAGCTCCGGGCGCAACCGACGCAGGCGCTGAGGAAGTTTCTTTAGGTAGAGATGTTTGAGGCCCTGCCGAGGCCAGAACGCTCCCCAGAAGATACGCCACGCTCCCCGCAGATCGAGGTAATCGATTGAGCGTCCCAATAGATGTTCTCTGTTAAAGATGCGTACACCCAGTCGCACAAAGAGCACGGCGACCACCGCCAGAAAGAGGGCGATTAACCAGAGTGTGGTGAAATTACCGAACAGGAGCAGACTGGCTTCTCCTTGCAAGAGAAAAGCAACCGGGATAATGATGAAGCTGGCAATGAGGTTCGCCGCGCGAGCACTCGTCGCCTGAGAGGAGATGACCACGGCGGCGCTGACCATCACCAACGCCTGCACCGTCGCCAGGGTCAGCGTCACGAGAAAAAGAGAAAGGGTAGGCCACCACCCCACGGTCAAGCCGACCAAGCCGACATAAAAGAAAATTGCCAGATAGCTGGCGACCATGGGCGTAAACGTCGAGGAGATCAGTTTTCCCAGGTAGATCTGGGTATCGGAGAGCGGTGTAGCCAGCAACGGCTCCAGGCTCCGCCGCTCTTTCTCCCCAACAAACGATTCCAGGGCGATGACCAGGGAGAAACTGCTGGGAAAAAAACCGACGACCAACATCAAGAAGGGGAAGAGACGGGTCATGATGAGATCAGCCCCGTATTGGTTCACAAAGCGCAAGCCACGAGCGCCCGCCAGATTTGCCAGAAAAGGAAAGACTGTGATCAGAATGAAGATCGGAACGAGAATCCGCCAGTCGCGCAACATATCCCGAATCTCGCGGCGCGCCAGGACCAACGCCGGGTGCAGCTGCCCCCGAAGTTCTTCAATCCGCAATAAGCGTCCGGTGCGCGCCGTTGCTTCTTTCACCATCTTAAACCTCCCCCACCACGCGCAGATAGACCGATTCTAAACTGCGCGGCACCTCTCCCAACGAGACGACCGAAATACCCGACGCTACCAGCGCGCCCACAATGGATGGATTGACCGCTTCCGGATGGGTTGTCCGATAGCGAATCCAGGTCTTCCCCGCCTCCTCCACATCCGCGAACTGCCCCACCAGCTGGACGACGCCGTTACGCGAAGGCTCCATAAAGCGCGCCTCAATCAGCGGGGGACCCAGCAGCCGTCCCTTTAATTCGGAGAGCGTCCCCGTCGCCACAATTGACCCCTTACGGATGATGGCGATGCGATCTGCCAGCTCTTCGGCCTCCGGCAGGTTGTGCGTACAGATGATAATCACCCGCTCTTCAGTTCGCAGTTGGAGGATCATATCGCGGACCAGCCGGGCGCTCTGTGGATCCATGGCGGAGGTAGGTTCGTCCAGCAGCAGAACATCAGGCTCATGAAGCAGCGTGCGCATCAACGTGACCTTCTGCGACATACCTTTGGAGTAGGTGCCCAGCCTGCGATTCAGGAAAGCCGTCATCCGAAAGCGGTCCCCGAGATCGTCTATACGGGATCCACGTTCCGACGCCGTCAAGTCACGCAATCTGCCGTAGAAGTCGAGATATTCCCGACCCGTCATGCGGTTGTAGAGACCCGGCGACTCCGTCAACATACCCACGCGCCGGCGCACTTCCTGCGCCTCCTCGACCACGTCGTAACCGGCGACGCGGGCGTATCCCTCTGTCGGTTTGAGGATTGCCGCAAGCATCCGCACGGTCGTCGTCTTGCCGGCGCCGTTGGGACCCAGCAGCGCCAGGACCTTCCCCTTTTCGACCTGCAGGTCCACTCCATCCACAGCCAAGACGTCGCCAAACCGCTTCGTCAGTCCCACCATCTCGATCATAACAAACACTCCTCTAACCTGACTATATCTACAATTATAACACAGGTCTCTGGGAAAATGAGGATGGGTGAAACAGACGCCCGAAGCGGCTCCAGGAAGAGCACAAAGGGTCGGTTGGCTCCGGCGAAAAGGTCTGTTTACAGCCAAGAACACGGAGAAGACTGGGAAAAACGTAAGGGTGTGTTTCCCTACGTTCTACTCAACTGAAATACCGAAAGAACGATTCGACAAAAAAAGCCCGCCTCCTCTTGGGATTCGGGCCTCTTTGCCAGAAGCTGAGTCATAAATCCTCCGAAAGAGGCACCTATGCATCCCACCGCTTC
>CAZCPK010000424.1:0-3621 GCA_964500755.1 uncultured Anaerolineales bacterium | reverse complement strand
AGTGTAACGCGACCGAGTTTATATGCTGATAGATCTCTTATTCAGGTATTTCCATTTTCAAACCGGTACGACTTTACCGGACATTGACCGGTACGACTTTATCGGACAAGACAACTGGTCTTGGGGTTAATTCGCTTTGGAATCCCATCGAGACTTTAAGTTGTGAAATTGGCAGATTGAGTATAATGCTATAAGAGTACCCTCATTGTACTGGGTAGGCGTGCTTGGGAACGCCTTAGCATCCTTATCTATGCAGGATCTGGAGGAGATTATGCCGACACCTGAATGGCTCAGACGTCTCTTCACCGTAGAACGGTCCACGCCGCAGATGCCGCTCGAGCCCGGCCTCACACACTTTATGCAGGAAACCGACGGCGAATTCACCCGCTTTCACCTGCGGGTGGAGCGGGATGGCAGCGCCACGCTTATCGCCAACGCTGCCGCGGCCGCCCGTTTGACCCCGACCGGCGCCCTGATCGCCAAAGGGTTGTTGGAGGAAGTGGACGAGGCGACCATTCTGGCCCAGCTTAAGGCCAACTTTCAGGGCGCCGACGAGACGCGGATGCGTAACGATATTGTTCGCGTCGCGACACTGATTGAGGAGATTCTCTCACCTGCCGACCGTTATCCGATCTTTAACTTGAGCAACGAGCCCTTCTCTCCCCACGCCGCCGAGTTGATCGCGCCGTTGGAAGCGACGCTGCCGCTCGCTGCACCGGAGCAGTTGGTCCCCCTGCTGGATCGCTTATGGGAAATCGGCATCCCTCACGCTCACTTTCTCGTGCCAGAAACTTTCGAGGATACGCATCTGATCCGCGCCATCGAGCGCGCCGAAGATCTGGGCATGATCGCCGGCGCGCGCGGTCGCGCCACTGATCTCGCCCGGGATGGCTTGCTTGAGGAGATCGCCCTCGCCGGCATCGACCACGTCTCCCTTCCCTACGCCACGACCGACGCGGCGTTGCATGACGCTCTCTTCGGTGAGGAGGATAGGGCCGCCGCCGATGACCTCTTCGCCAGGCTGGAGGCACGGCAGATCAGCGCCGTCGCCGAGGTGCCCCTGGTCGAAACGACGTTGGACGATCTGGAGGAGACCATCGAGCACTTGTTGACGCTGGGCGCCGACAACTTTGTCTTCGTCGCGTACGCGACCGAAGAGGCGAAGGTCGACGATGGCAGCTTCACCGCCGACGCCATGCCCCAGGTCGCCACGCGCGTCGAGGAGATCGCGCACTCCACGCAGGCACGCTTTATGTGGGCGCCGCCGGTGGCCCGCGATCTGACGCGCACCCTGGCGGAGCAGGTGCGGCGGGGACCCCGCTGCACCGGGGACGTCGCCGTGCGCGTGGAGCCCGACGGCAGGATCATCCCGCCACGCGGTCCCTATCGCAGCGCCGGAAACGTGTTGACCGATGCGTGGAAGACGATCTGGAACGACGAAGCCTTCCAGGTCTTCCGCGAAAAGGTCGAGGCGCCCCAGCGGTGTAACGTCTGTCCGGGCCTCACCATCTGCGCGGCAGCCTGCCCTCGCGACAGCGAGGCGTGGGCGCGCCCCGCTTGAGGGGACATGACGTCCCCAGATGCAAGCGATTCGATATCTGTACATTTGGGCAGTGAATCCCTGTTCATGGAGGTAAGGAATGAAACGTAAGCCTCTCTCTCGATTATTTGTTGTTCTGGCGCTGCTGGGCCTGATGCTCCTGGTGGGGCGTCCGGTGGCGGCGCAGAACTACGCCTTTTACGTTCCCGAGATGCGGATGTACGTCTACGTGCAGACGGACGCTTCGATCCGGGTGCAGTACAGCATCACTTTTGAGAACTCGGAGCACGCCAGTCCTATCGACGTCGTAGACGTCGGTATTCCTCACGAAAATTACGACATCGGTACCATGAGTGCCTCCATCGACGGCGTGCCGTTGGACGATATCCGCCCCTCGACCTACATCGATATTGGCGTGGAAGTCCACCTCAACGGTCAGGCCATTCCACCGGGCGAAACGGGGGTCTTCGAGTTCGAGTACTCGCTGCCCGATATGGTCTACCAGGATACAACGGATCAAACCTACGCTTCGTTACAGATCACTCCGACGTGGTTTGACTCGGACGTCACCCTGGGCAGTACCGATTTGGGCATTGCCATCTACCTGCCGGAGGGCGTTCAGCCCGAGGAGCTCCGCTACCAGGACGAGCCCTTCACCAACATCGCCACGCAGGAGGGGCAGAGCGTCGCGCTCTGGCGTTGGGAGAGCACAAAACTTACCGGTCCGCACGAGGTGGGTATCTCCTTCCCCAAACGCGAGATGTCGAACGTGGTGGAGATGACCCTCTTCCAGCTGATGAATGAATGGCTCAATGATAACCCTGGCACCCGGATGCTCCTGATGGTGACCAGCGTAGCTGCGTTTTCTTTCTTCTACTTCCGGTTCACCGGCGGGACCGGCTGTGCGCTGTACGTCCCTCTGCTGCTGGGGATCATAGCGCTGTTGGTTATTTTCCCGCTGCTTTCCATCTTCGTGTTACCCGTCTGGGTCATCCTGATTCTGTTGAATGAGACCAATTGGCGTAAACGGCGCTCCAACTACCTGCCGCCCATCGCGGAGGTGGAAGGGGGCGGGATCAAGCGCGGGTTGACGGCGCCGGAGGCCGCCACGCTGTTGGAGATGCCGCTCAATAAGGTGCTCACGCTGGTGATCTTTGGTTTGCTCAACAAAGGCATACTGCGCCAAGTATCAGAAGATCCCCTGAAGGTCGAGGTCGCCGATCCCTACCGTGCGCGGGGCGTTGATGGGCTGAAGGACGCGCAGGATCGGGCGAAGTACCGCCGGAAGGCGGCCCAGGAAGAGGGCACCGTCCTCCACAACTACGAGCAGCCCTTCATTGACTTCATCGAGCACGCGCCGGAGAAGGCCGTCAAGGAGATCGATTTTGGCCCACCCATGAAGTTCCTGATCACGCAGACGGCGGAGAAACTGAAGAACTTTGACCTTTCGGATACCCAGGATTACTATCGCCGCATCATCGACCGTGCCTGGGAGCAGGCGGAGTCTATCGGCGAGATTCCTGAGCGGGAGTCCTTCCTGGACAAGAACTTGCCCTGGATTATGATGAAGGACGATTACGCGGACGTCTTCCGGCACGGCGGTTATCACTACTGGCCCGTCTGGATCCGTCGCAGCCGACCGACAATCACCTCGGCAGATAGCGGGCGCAGTTTTAGTCCCGGGAAAGCCGGCGGTGGGAAGTCCGCTCCTGGACGCACCAGCGCCGGTGACGTCGCCGGGTCGTTTGCCGGTTGGGCGGAAAGCACCATGGGCGGAATGGCCGCCGCACTGATGCCCGGTTCCCTGCAGGCGCCCCAGGCCAAAGGCGGCGCCGTCGATCTCAGCGGTGTCGATCGTGTCACCGGTGACATCTTCGAGGCGCTGGCGAAAGCGTCGTCCAGTAGCAGTGGGAGCGGCGGTGGGGGCGGTGGATGTGCCTGCGCCTGCGCGGGATGTGCCTGTGCCTGTGCCTGCGCCGGTGGCGGTCGTTGAGCAATACCCGCTACCTTCACGCCTGTTTTTCGCCAGGTTAGATCGCTTATGCCCGGTTATTTGCTTGACAAAAGTAACCAGGCTGTGT
>CAZCPK010000423.1:0-3649 GCA_964500755.1 uncultured Anaerolineales bacterium | reverse complement strand
CTACGGCATTAGTTTTAGGGGTACTCACTCCACTATCCGGCAAAGTCCAAGAGACCCAACGTGCTTAGCCGCGCACAGGGCAAACGCAGCCGGGTTGATGACCTGGGTAAGCGTTGCCCGGAAGCGTTGAGCAACCTTAGCAAGTCTTAGAACCGCTTTGTTTGCCCCCTCTCCGTGCGGTTTGTCAGAATGGGAAGCCGTGGGTACAATGGCGTAGAAGCGTTTTACCCTCTGACCCCGTCCGGCACCGTGCACTATCAGCTCGGGCCGGCAAGATAGCTTAGCCTGAGGAGGCAATATGACAGCAGAAACCAAGCAAACGCACGACGTGGAATTCACCGAGGAAGTTCGCGCTGAGGAGGTGACGCTCAAACAAGGCGGTGCCCAGTTTGTGGAAGCCGATAGAGTCAGCGTTGAGGCCGGCGGCATTGGGCGCGTCGAGGCCCGGTTTGTGGACGTCGAGGAGGGCGGCATCGGCTTTGTCCAGGCCGAGAACGTCACCCTGGAGGACGGCGGCATCGGCGTGGCGGTCGCCTCCCACATCAAGATCGAGGACGGCACCGTGCTCCTCGCGGGCGCGCGCGAGATCGAGGGGGACGACGTCACGATTCTCTTTGACCTGCGGGCGGCGGTGCTCTTCGCAGCACTCTTCGCCGTCCTGGTCGGGCTTCTCAAGCTGCTCTTCGACCGGGAGTAGGCTCACGCTACACAAAACGGGACGCTCTTAGAGCGTCCCGTTCTTTTACGATGACGTTGCAGTCGGAAACTAACTACTGCGTCGCGACCTCAATAACCTTGCTGAACGCCTGTGGGTCACGGACCGCCATGTCTGAGAGCATCTTACGGTTCAGCTGGATGCCCGCTTCTTTAAGATTATGCATCAAGCGGCTGTAAGTCGTCCCGTTCTGGCGAGCTGCAGCGTTGATGCGGGTGATCCATAAGCGCCGCATGTCGCGCTTCCGGTTGCGGCGGTCGCGATATGCGTAACACATGGCATTGATCAGACCTTCGTTGGCACGCCGGAAGAGGCGATGCCGCGTTCCGTAGAAGCCCTTGGTCCGACGGATGATCTTCTTGTGACGACGACGGGTTACACTTCCACTCTTTACTCTCACGACTTTAACTCCTAGTCTTTCTGGTGCAGATAGGGCGCGAGGCGCTTGACGCGCTTCTTGATCCCTGATTCTTTTACGACGTGCATTTCATCAAACTGGCGCTTGGAGCGCTTCGTCTTCTTGCGGCGGAGGTGGCTCTTGCCCTGCCGCGTGCGCATCAGCTTACCCTTGCCGCCCTTGGAACGGCGAAAGCGCTTGGCTGTCGATTGGTGTGTTTTTATCTTTGGCACAGTCAATTCCTCCCCTTACTTTTTTGGTGCCAGGACCATCAGCATAGTTCGGCCATCCATCTGCGGCTTCTGCTCGATGGAAGCGACGTCTTCCAGCTCCTCGACAATGGTTCGTAACTGGTCGAGTGCGACCTCCGGATAGGTGATCTCCCGACCCCGAAACCGAACGCGAACCTTGACCTTGTTGCCGTCCTCGATCCACCGTCGGGCGTCTCGAATCTTGAACTTGAGGTGGTGTTCGTTGGTTTTTGGACGCAGGCGGATTTCCTTGATCTCAATCTGCTTCTGAGACTTCCGCGCTTTGCGCTCCTTCTTGGATTGCTCGTAGAGAAACTTTCCATAATCCATCACCCGTGTTACGGGTGGTTCTGCGTTAGGCGCGACTTCTACAAGATCCAGTCCCGCTTCAGCGGCGATCTCCAAGCCACGCTCTGTCGGCAGAACGCCGAGGTTGTTGCCGTCTACGTCGATGACGCGAACTTTGCGCGACCGAATCTGTCGGTTCACGCGGTAATCTGACTTGCTGATGGCGGCCCCCTTTATACGCTTATCTCACGAATACATGAACGTTGCTATAATAGCATGAATGGGCGGTGATGTCAAATGTCGTTGGGAGCTGGCGATTGCCCTTGAAATTACGGTATAAGGTGCGTCGCACCTCGCTAAACCCTACCCCCGTAATTTAAGGATTGCCCATAAGTCTGGTATCACGAGCCTAGTGCTTTGTACCGCAGAGAGCGCTGAGCACCCGGAGAAAAGCCAGGGCGCCTATCTCTGCGACCTCCGCGGGCTCTGCGGTGAGATGTGGATACTTACCGGTTGTGGGGAGACATTTGTACGGTCAATCTCAGCCGTAGGACGTCAATTGTGCGCTCGCGCGTGTAGTTTTTCGGTGAGATAGATGACCTCGCCCAGCGTGGTGGTGCGCGCGACGCGACGGGCAAACTCCCGCGGTGTTTCGCTCAACGCCCACAGCCGCCGGACCGCGGGGCCGGTCGGGTCCGTGCCGGCCGCGCCGGGCTGACTGGCGTAGGCGCCGTGGAAGGCGAAGTAGGCTTGATTGAGCCGGCGGATCGGGTAGCCATGTTCGACGAAATACTGCCGCCGCTCTTCCATGTAGGCCTCGGCTTGCTCAATCTTGCCTGCTTTTAGTAGCCGATCAACTTCCACCCGGGTCTCGTGCATCTCGGCCCGGAAATCGAAGCGAGGGGGAGCGCTCTCCTCCGCTCTCCCCTCGGAAGCGGGCGGTTCTTGGGTCAAGGGGTCCGGCAAGCGCTTCTCGCGGTTGAGTAGCGGACGATAGAAGCGGTTGACGACTTCCTGTCCTGCCCATTCGCCCATCAGCGACGCGGCGGTCTCGTTGATGGTGCGGGCTTCGCCCGAATTCAGGTAGGACCAGCCCAACGGCGAGGACATGAAGTAATGGTGGGTCCACTCGTGGGCCATGACGTCGGCCAGCCAGTCGATGGACGTGCTCTCCAGCAGCATGGCAGGATAGGCGGAGAGGCCGCCGATGGCGGTCACGTAGGCCGAGAGCTCCGATAACTCTCCCTCAATTCTGGCCTCCAGCCCCGCTTGCTCGGCTGCCGTCAGTCCCGCCTGGAGCTCGCGCTGGTGACGCCGCTCGATCGTGTCGCGGGGGGAGATGATGAGCAGGTAGGGTAAGGGCGTGACGGTGCCCCGCACCGGCGGTAGCACCTGCGCCAGCAGGCCGAATCCCCCGTCGTGAAGCGCCAGGCTGACCTGCTCCTCGAGGATGGCCTCGGCGAGGGGGCCCTGCCGGGCCATATCGTCGCGCAACGTCGCCAGAAGCTGCTGGCTCTCTTGGGTGACGGCGTCGGGGTCCGGGACCTCTGGATCGGTGTAGGTCTCACGGATCTCGTAGTTCAGGCGCTGCGCCTCTCCGACGCTGTCGAGGAACGCCAGCACAAAGCGCGAGCGCGTCGTCTCGTCCATAAACCGCTGGGGCGCCAGCAGGCGGTACACCAGCTTCTTGCTCAGGGCCTGCAACTCCCAACGGGCGAAATCAAAGGTCAGGCCGCCGCTCAATCCCCGTAGTCGAAATTCCTCATCCTGCAGGGAAGGTCCGTTACTCCAGGTGAGCAACAGCACGATGCAGAGGAGGAAGAGTCCACGATTGAGCCAGGTGAGCCCCCACTTTAAATAGACTTTCATAGTGTAAATTATTCTACCTCGAACCCACGTCATGTCAACGTGAGCTCGCTGATTATCGTCCTGGCTCCCTGAGATTTCGCCGGGAGCAAAGGCAACGTTTGCCACGCGCTTCCTGTCCCAACGCAGAAA
>CAZCPK010000422.1:0-3649 GCA_964500755.1 uncultured Anaerolineales bacterium | reverse complement strand
TGGGGATCGACTACGACATCGAGGCCCGGCACTACAGCGAGGTCGTGGCCGAGAAACTGCAGTCGGGCGACTTCTCCTTCCCCGAGGGCAACGGCGGGGAGCGCGCCAAGGTCACGTGGCACGACTCCTGTCACATGGGCCGCGTCTCCCACATCTACGAGGAGCCGCGCGAGGTGATCCAGGCGCTGCCCAATGTGGACTTCGTCGAGATGGCCTACAACCGCGACGACGCGCACTGCTGCGGCAGCGTCCTCACGCTGATCAAGGAGCCGCCCGTCGCCGCCGACATCGGTCAGGAGCGGTTGGAGGAAGCCGTGGAAGCCGGCGCCGACACCGTGCTGGCGGCCTGTCCCTGCTGCGAGTTCCAGTTCCGCGTCACCAAGGACAAGAAGAACCTCGACGTGGAGATCGTCGACCTGGCGCGCTTCTGTTCGGAGCGGCTGGGCTACGACTTCCCCGATCCCAACCCGGAGGTGCAAGCGCAGTGGGCCGTCTTCGAGGCCATGATCGCGCTGATGACGCCGGAGGGCTTCGCCCGGCTGATGGACACCATGTGGCCCGAGCTCATCGACGCCATGCCCCTGGGCATGGGCAACATGATGCGAGCCATGGGCAAAGTCCCCGGCGCGCTGGGCATGATGAAGCCGCTCTTCCCCGTCCTCTTCCCCAAGCTGCTGCCCATGATAATGCCCAAGGTGATGGATACCATGTTGGCCCGCGTCCAGGCCATGATTCCGATGCCCGACTACATGGCGGAGCAGATGCCCGCCCTGATGCCCCAGGTGCTGGACAATCTGATGCCCCACATGATCGACGACCTGGTACCGCTGATCTCCGATCCCCTGATCGCGTATCTGAAGAAGTCGGCGTAGTAAAGGGCGTGGAGACATTCACAGGCTCCGAGGGGATTTCTCCCTCGGAGCCCTTTTACTGCCACGTCGGTCAATTCTTTACGTCCGACGCCTCGCCTGCAACCAGAACACCATTCCTGCCCCGATAACAGGGAGCGCCAGCGATCCGGGACAAAGCCCCCCGAGCGGCGAGGTATCCTCACCGGATGTATCGACTTCCGGCTCCATGCCCTGGACCGCTTGATCGATAAATTCCACGAAGTAAGGCCCGATGGTCTCGTTGGCGCGCGCGTTGGGATGCGAGTCCTGGTTGTTGATGCGATACGTGCGGCGCAGGACATTGTCGTCGCCCGCCAAGTAATCAAAGAAGTCAAAGACAAAAATGTTATCATGCCCGGCGCGAAACTCGTCGGACTGCAGCCACTGCGTCCAGGCGCGGGCGCGCTCCGCCGCAGCCGGGCTAGTAGCGCCCGGTACCAGCGGCGGCTGTGTCACGATGATAAACGTCTTCTCCGGGTACTGGTCCATGCGCTCGCGGATGGTGAGGTAATATTGCTTGTATGCCTCCAGCTGCGCGTCATCCGTGATGTTACTCACGGGATAACAGGACTTGAAGGCGATAACGTCGTACTGCATCAGATAGCTGAACGTGTTGTCCGGCGGATCGCGCAGCGGCTGGGAGAAGATCGCGGCGAAGCCGTCAGGGTTGGTGTTGTCGCCGGGCACGGCGAAGTCGCGCCCCACGTACGTGCCGTCCGGCAGGCGCAATCCCTCCTCGTTGTAGCCGTGATCGTAGAATTCATATCCGCGCTCGGTCAGCTGCCCGCGGACACCCCCCTGCTCGATCAAGTTTTTTCCGCAGGAGTGATGGAGGAAGATGACGCTTGTCGGCGTCTGAGCCAACGTAGGATAGCCTAGCGTAAGAAGCGCAACCAGTATCACCAGTGTCAATAGAAAACTCCGTAAAAACCGCCGAAAGATCATCATATATTCCTCCCTTTCTCCTTCCTTGTCTTCAATCGGGACAGATGTACGGACCGTCATAGAGAGTGATTTCTTTCCCCTGGCTACAAAAGTCGATCGCCATGGTCGCCCCCACCGGGGTGCGATAGAAATTGGCCTTGATCTTCCCTCTACCCCTCGGGCCAGAGACGGCGGTGACGAAGGCCCCCTGCCGCACCTGCCCTCCGCTCTCGAAATACGGCGTCCAGGCGAAGAGGCCCGGCTGGATGGGTGCCCCCAACGCTGCCACAACCTGGGGATCCTGTCGGACAACCTGCAGGACGCAAGCGTACTCGGCGGTTGTCTTAATCATGAAAGCGAAGAAAAAGAGCAGGAGAAGGGGGAGCGCGAGGGCCAATGCGGAGCGCGAGATGATGCGAATGATCTTCTTGGACATGTCGATCTCCTCTAATTTCAGCGCAACACCAGGGGCAGGTAGACACGGAGGCCCCATAGGACGCCGTAGATCCCCCGGTCGCTTGTGCCGGCAACTTCATTGTCATCAAAGACCACCAGATAATCGCCCAGGGCACCAGCAGCCACGGCGGAATCAAATACCTGCTTGCCGCCAATCAAGGTGATGTCGTCGAGAATCGTGCCATCAAGCGCCAGCGTCCGTCCTTGCACCTGCATCATCGCCGGAGGGGTGACCATCGGTATCCCAGTCCAGGTCACCAGAAATTGTTGGTTGTTTCTGTTTCCCGCGACGGCCGGTCGATATTCTCCCCAGGAGGTGTCCACCAGGGTCTGCCAACTGCCGAGGGTGTTCCCATCTCCGCTCACGGTACAGGCATAGATGTTTTCGTTAGCCTGCCAGGTTACCAGGTATTGACCCTCGTTAGGGATGGTAGGAATGGCCGCCACGGCGGCTGCAGTCTCATCCACAGCAGCAAAATTGGCGATGGGAAAAGCACTGTCGAGGGCCCCAGCGCCACCGGTCATCCTCACCCGACGTCCGTAGACGTCGATATCTCCCACTACTGTTTCCTCCCAGACCACCAGAAACTCATTGCGTGAGCTGTTGTAAGCCAAGTCCGGCGCCTCACGGCTATCAGCCCCCAGAGAAATGGAAAGCACACCGCCCTCGAGCGCGCCCCCTCCGGTTACCACCTGTCCGGCGATTTCGTAGCTGATAGGCAAAGGATGCCACGTCTCCGCCCAGGCCACCAGGTAACGCTCCGAGATGGAAGCGTACGCCACAGCCGGTTTGCGCGGCGTGTAGGTGTTATAGCCTGACCCACGAATGGCGATGTCCGCGCTGTCCACGACTGCGCCCGCGCCGGGGACCCGTCGCGCCTGTATGCTGTACCCCTCACTGGGCTCATACTGCTCCCAGACCACCAGATATTGATCTTGAGCGTTATTGTAAGCTATATCCGAGTTTTGACGATTCTCATCACAACCGGCGGAGATATAGAAAGACCCGCCCAGCAGCGCGCCACCTCGTGATACCCGCTGCGCGCGGATGTCATCGTACCCTGCACGGTCGTTGTACCAGACGACCAGGTATTCTTCTCGGAGCAAATTATAAACCAAAGTTGCTCCCACTTCCGTGGGAGTGTCATTACTGATCCCAAAGTCACCGCCTATCGGGCCACCTCCGGCGGCGCTTGCCGATGCTCCCGCTCCCAATCCGCCCAGTAACAGTCCCAAAACCAACATCCGCGCAAGCCACATCTTATACTCCATCATATCCTCCTGGAAATGGGTCTGGTCGCCTCGAAAAATAAACGATAAAATGTGGCCCTACTGAAAAAGGTCAATCTAACCACAGAGCACGCGGAGGGCACAGAGAT
>CAZCPK010000421.1:583-3661 GCA_964500755.1 uncultured Anaerolineales bacterium | reverse complement strand
AGCTGCGCTAAGATCAAGGTGAACCTTTCTGACCACCCAGTCATAAGGAGCACCTTTGAGTACTTATACCCAGCCCACCCGAGAACAACGATACCCGATTTCTGTGCGTAAGAAAGCCGGCCACACCCAAGACGACATCGCTGCACATGTGGGCACCAGCGAGTCGCAGATCAGCCGTGAATTGCGCCGCAACCGTGGGGTCACCGGCTACGGATCCGGGAGTGGCAGACGAAAAGGCTGTGGCGCACCACCAGCAGAAGGCTCAATGTCGGATCGCAGCAGGCGATTTACCCATAGCATAAAGAGAGGGACAGCATGAAATACAGACGTGTGACGGCAACCAAACTCGGCGGCCCGGAGGTACTCCAGATCACCGAGCACGACCTGCGACCGCCCGCAGCCGACGAGGTGCGCATCAAGGTGCTGACCGCGCCGGTCTGCCGGCCCGACGTCACGGTCCGCAGCGGCGACGCGCTCTGGAACGGCACGCCGCTGGGACAGAAACCGCCGCTGGTGCCGGGTTACGCTGTCATCGGGGACGTGGACGCCGTGGGCGCGGACGTGACCGAGGCGCAAGTCGGCGAGCGCGTCGGCGTGCTGACGGTGGTCGGCGGCTATAGCGAGTATCTCTACTGGCGCAGCGACCGCCTGATTCCCGTGCCGCCCTCGGTGGATCCGGTGAAAGCCGCTCCAATCGTCCTCAACTACATCGTCGCCTACCAGACGATGCACCGCGCGGCGCAGGTCAAGACCGGGGAAACAGCGCTTATCATCGGCGCCAGCGGCGGCATCGGGACGGCGCTGCTGCAACTGGGGCAGTTGGCCGACCTGAAGATGTACGGCCTGGCCTCGCCCGCCAAGCACGACGTCCTGCTGAGATACGGCGCGACGCCCATCGACTACCGCACCGAGGACGTCGTTGAGGTGATCCAGGCGGCGGAGCCCGAGGGCATTGACGCCGTCTTCGATGGCATGATGACGCTTGACTACGTCCGGCGCGGACTGTCGCTCCTGCGACGCGGCGGGACGATGGTGAGTTACGGGGAGCCGAACAGCATTTCCACGCTCCTGCGGATTTTGGGCACACTGCTCTGGGTCAACGTGTGGCCCAACGGCACGTCATTCAAGCTCTACGGCACCTCAACCTACTTTCTCTTCAATCAAGAGCCATATCTGGAGGATTGGGCGCGACTCTTCGCGCTGCTGGAGGCGGGCGAGATCGACCCGGTCATCGCGGAGACGTTTCCGCTGCTGGAGGCGGCGCAGGCCAACGCACTGCTGGAGAGCGGAGAGGTCACCGGCAACGTCGTCCTGGTCATGGCAGAGAGGTCGACGGTTGGTACTGGTGGAGAGGCCAGGTTGTGACTGGCTCATCCTATAGTACCCCGGCCCCGGGGCAGCAAAGGTAGACGTTGTTGAAGGTCATGATGGCTCCCGCTTGATGGTGCCCTCGACGAATATGTCGACGAATTGCGCCACCAGTTCCTCCGTCGAGATCTGCTCCTGGGCCGGATCGGCCAACGTCTGGGCGATGCTGTACTCAAAGAAGGTACCAAAGAACATCCGCGCCGCCAGCTCGGGGTGAGGCAGCTCGCGGACCACGCCGCGCTCGATCTGGCGACGGAGGTAGTGCGCCAGCAGACGACTCTGCTCCGTGGGCGTCTCGGTGATGACCTCACGCACCTCCTCACGGCGCTGCGCCTCACAGATCATCATCAGAATCGCGCGGCGGTTGCGGTTCATCATCTCCAGGAAGATACGCCCGATGCGGTGCAGGTCCTGCCGGTAATCGCCCGTGAGCTGGTCTTCCAGCGCCGCGCCCAGATCCGGCACGGCTGAAAAGCGCTCGATCACGGCGACCAGCAGGTTCTTCTTGCTGCCGAAGTGCCGGAAGAGCGTCACTTCGTTGACGCCCGCCTCCTCGGCGATGGCCCGCGTCGTGGCCCCGGCGTAGCCCCGCCGGGAGAAGACGCGGCTCGCCGCATGCAAAATCGTCTCGCGGGTCTCCGCTTTGGCTACCATCACGAACCCCCTAACTGCTTGGCGAAGGTCAGCAAGCGCAAGTCGTCGTGTATCGGATGCGGGAGAACCTCGCTTTCGTGGATCATGGTGAAGCCTAACTTCTTGTAGAAGGGCACGGCCTTCCGGTTGTGGTTCGAGGTCACCAGGTGGAGACCCGGCACGCCCAGATCGACGAGGTGCGCCTCGAAGCGCTGCATCAGACGCGAGCCGATGCCTTGCCCCTGGTAGCCGGGCAGCAGGTTGATGTGCAGGTGCGCCGGATATCGACGGTGGATCTGCGCCGCTTTCTCGCCGCCGGGCATCCCTTCCCGCATCTTGAACAGGGCCAGGGTATGCTTGAACGTGCGCGGATACCGCCAGCTGGTGAAGAGGAAGAGCCGCAGCGGGATGCGCCACGCCATTCTCCGGCGAAATCCACGTTCCTGCGCGGCCGTGTCGGGCGTCCCACCGATAAACCCCACCACCTTTTCGCCCGCAGCAGCGGCGTCAACGGCGACGAAAAAGTGCTCGGATTCGTAGCGCGGGTAGTAAGCGATAAAGATCATGTAGAAGAGGCGCTTGTCGTCGAAGAAATCGCGCCCGCCCAGCCCCTCGCCCTGGAAGCCGGTCTCATAGGTGATCTCCTCGATCGCCGCTTCGTCTCGTTTACGATAATTGCGGATCAGGACGTTTCCCACGGCACACCTCCTCACGGGCGGCGAAACAGCTCTTGAACGCGCCACAGATAAAGGACCAGGGCCAACGCGACAAGTAGAGCCAGCACCTGTGGGACGACGATTTCCACCGCGTAGGGCGATCCCTCCTGAATGACGTGCACGAAAATCTCGACTGAGGCGTAGACGTAGAATCCGGCGACGAACTGCGCGGCGACGTAGCCGTAGTGCTTCAACCGCCACAGGCCGATAGCCGCGATGATCGAGGCCGGCGCGTTGACCAGAATGTCGGCGACGGGGAAGGCGTAGTCGACGCCGGCGGGGAACCGGAGGATGAACCCCTCGCCCCAGAGGAAGACGGAGCCAAAGAAGGCGAACAGCCCGAAGAGAAAAAGGAGGACGG
>CAZCPK010000421.1:0-573 GCA_964500755.1 uncultured Anaerolineales bacterium | reverse complement strand
AGGACGGACAGTATGCTGACGGGCAGCGGACGTTTCATCGCTGATGCCTCCTCATCGACAGAACTTGATCCGCTCGCCGGTCTTCCAAGGACACCCCGGCAGGCGGGCCATGCGCCGCTCGTGTTTCTCGATGAACGCATCCGTGATGACGCCCTGCGAGCGCATCGTCTCATACAAGAAGCGCAGCTCCTGCTTCTCGTTGATCAGGATCCTGGCGATGCCGGGCAGGACAAAGTGCTTGAAGGCCAGGCGGACCGGGAGCGGCAGCCGTCCCCGCTTGCCCTGCCGCACGTCCTCCACCAGCTTCCCGCCCAGTCGGAGGGCCGTCGCGTACAGATCGGGGCTGTTCTCCCGGGAGAGATCGATATTTCGGCTCTTCCGCGTATCCATGACCTGCTTGTGGATGTAGCCGCTGACGTAACCGGGACGGCTCCAGCTGGTGTTGATCTCCTTGGCGATCTCCTTCGCCGTCTTGGCGCGGAAATCGTAGCGCGCCGTGGTGATCCCCACCGAACAGAGGTGAGCGAAGCGCCCGGTGAAGCCGAGGGTACAGGCCAGGCGATCGGTGAACGT